>JBKHJK010000348.1:0-3923 GCA_046538215.1 Armatimonadota bacterium | reverse complement strand
GTGTAACTGAAAGCCCGATCGTGACGCTTCAATATTTCCAGAGCAGTTGAAAGGTCTGTGCCCTGAAAATCGACCGAGAAACGCGCGTCGTCCTGAGCCACCACCGGCGCCACCACAATGACCCCCAAAGCAATCACCAGCATACCAATAACATATATACTTTTTCGGGGTCTGTACATTGCGTTTGGCCTCCTTTTTGGCCGTCCGTTCCCACTTTCCGACATTTTGTCACATGTAAACTCCGCATAATCTCGAGTGACTACGGTCCGAGTGGAGCAGCGCCCCCTGCCGGCCGACGCTCCCTGCGTGTCGGGCGTTGGCGCTCCGGCCTCTCCGGCTCCGGTGCCTTTTCGCTCAGGTATATGGTCTTTTCTCGTCCGGTATCTCTATCCCTGATAATGATATGGTCCTGCTGAATTTCCATGATCTGCAGGCTCTTTTCGTCCAGGTCAAGACGCTCTCCTGGACGCACAACGCCGCTCTGGGCTTCGGCTCCAGTGCCATATTCATACACTGCCATCGCCTGTCCCTCGTCGGTCCACATGATGCTGGTGACCTTCAGAGGCCTGGGCACTTCAAACGCTTCTGGCGGCGTCGGTGGTGCTTCGGGTTCGGGCACCGTCGGTGGCAGGAAGCCCATCCGCTTTGTAATCGGTACCGATGACCAGTCGGGTCCGATGCGCCTGATATCTACATCTTCAAACGCTTCTTCGTCGGCCTGAACCCCGGGTCTGGAAAACGGGTTTGGTCTGTTCGGCTCGAGGGGCGGTCCGGTTTCTCCTTCGGGTGCGGGTGCCGCTTCCCCACCGCCCCGGCCCATGCCCATCGGCCCTTCGGGACCCATTTCGCCCTCAGGACCCATTTCGCCCTCAGGACCCATTTCGCCCTCAGGACCCATTGGACCTTCTGGCCCAAACTCACCTTCTGGTCCGGCCATGTCACCCTCGCCGGGCGGTGGCGGGGGCGGCTGGGCCATTGACGGTGTGGACCCCGCCCGCATCGCAGGAAGAACCAGCAGCAGAAAGAGTATCGCTGCCAGGGCCATCAGGCATATCCCGCTGACCATCATTATTTTCGCGCTGCGAGCTTTATTCACCAAAATCCTCCTGCGTTGGAAAAAATCTACGCCTGATTACCTTCCCGGCGCCTCCCACGGAGCTTTACGGCCCGGGAGGGGTTTCACCCGGCGGCATTCCTTCGTCCGGCGGCATTCCTTCGCCCGGCGGCATTCCTTCGTCCGGTGGCATTCCTTCACCCGGTGGCATTCCTTCACCCGGCGGCATTCCTTCGCCCGGCGGCATTCCTTCGCCCGGCGGCATTCCTTCGCCGAATCCCTCGTCTGTGGCCGCTCCACCAGGCGCAGCCACTGACGGCGTCTCTATGAGAAAGTACATGGTCATAGGCACGTTACACGTCAGGTCGTTTCCTTCACCTGACAGGTCCAGCCCCCCGATCGTTGCAATCCGGGGGTATTCGTCAAGCGACCCATAGAATCGCTGGATGTCCTCCAGGCTGCCACTCATCGAAAGATTGATGTTTTGCGGAACTTCCATAAAGCCACTGGAGGGCACACTCGGCGGATTCATTGGCGGTGTCGGCAGTGTTACTGAACTGTTGAGCCTCACGCCGGTGCTGTCAATCCAGTCCTCGGTGACCACCTTCAAATCGTGCCGATACTCGTACCACATTGCAATCATCGCGCCGACTGGCTGGTACATCGAGATGGCGAAGCTCTTTCGATCTTTCAGGTCCTGCAACTCTTCCTGTGCCCGTTTCCACTCCTCGGTGACCTCGGCCAACCGCTGCTCTGCGGATTCTCGCTCAGCGGCCACCTGCTTCTCCTCCGCCAGCTGGCTCTTCAGGTCCGCGAGGGTCTCCTCCTGCGGCTTGATCTTCCAGAACTTGAATCCGACAATGATAGCAGCAATAAGCACTATCGGTACGATGATAAGTACAATTGTCGGAACTCCGCCCAGAAATCTTCGCATATCGTTTCGTTGCTCCAGCCGGCGTTAGAACCACTGAATGGTTACTGGTACTGCCCGGGCCGTCATCTCAGATATTTGGTCGCAATCACTCCGGAGGAGGCGGTGGCCCGTCTTCCATGGGCATCTCCTCACCGGGAGGAGGCATGTCTTCACGCCCGAACTCTCCCGGCATTCCCATCTCCATGCCACCGCGGCCGCCGCCGTCGCCACCGGCTCCTGGTGGCGTGGGGATCGACACTCCGTCTGCGAGCTGCGCCTGAACTCTAAAGCTGATTTCCTCTGTCTCCGGATCCATGCTGACACTCACGTCAGAACCGGTGGGTTCGATAGCTGGTCCACCTGTCATGCCTGATATTTCGATGCTCTGCAGATGCGGGCAGCGAATGAGATTGAGCACAAACCGCCCCGCTTCACTGGTACCATGGACCGTAACCGTCATCGAAACACTGTCTGGCGGCGTGATGCTGAACTCCGTCATCTGCGCCCGCTCGTAAATGTATTCATTGATATCCTCGAACCGATCAAAGAACTGCTCGCCGCTCTCCCCGGCATCCTTAACAAAATCAATTTTCGCCTGGATGGGGTCAAGTTCCGCCTGCTTATTCTGTGTTTCTGTCTTGAGCTGGCGGACTTCGTCAGCCTTCTCCTTGACCTCGGCCAGTTCCTGCTCGGTCCGGGCGATGTCGGCGTTGATCTGGCCCAGCCACAAAAACACCAGGATAAGTGCGGCGACGATGCCGGCAACGCCAAAAAACGCCAGTTTGACATTGCGCCGTCCTCGAGCTATTGATCGCGGCAGCAGATCTATGCGGAGCACTGATTTTCCCCCTGCATCACGACCGTCAATACTGCATTATTCAGTCATATCGCGCATTGCAAGTCCGACGGCAACAGCGGCTATGGGCCCGATGTCACGTAGATATACTTCAGTGACCTCGGCCGGGTCATATTCGACGTACTTGAACGGGTCGGCGACTTCAGCCGGCAGACCGATCTCGGCACCGACAAACTGGGCGATACCGGGAAGCATGGCACTCCCGCCGGAAAGTAGCACCGTGCTTATTTCCTCATCCCTGTGCTGTCGCTGGTAATGGTCCACCGAACGCCGGACCTCGGTGGCGATTTCTGCCAGGATATCAATGACGGACTCCGAGACCTGGTCGCGTGCCCATGCAACCTCTTCAGAGACCGGTTCCGGCATGGCTTTGGCGGCCCCGGGCTCGGATTCTGGCTCGGCTTCTTCCTCCTGCTGTTCGGGCGGCAGTTCATGGGCCGCAGAACTATCAATATCCACCTGTGTGGCCATCTCATCGGTCGAGGGTGCCGCTTCAGCCGAGATCTCCTCCTCTGAAGCCGACAACTCAAAAACCGAATCTTCCTCTCCACCCATGAACTCGTCTTCTTCGTATTCGCCTTCCTCCGCGTAGATATCGGTCATATCGGCAAACTGTCGTTTCGCCCGCTCGGCATCAATCTGAGAAAGACTGATGTGCTGGCGGATTGCGGAGGTGATCGCCTCGCCCGCAGTCGGCACTGCGCGTATGAATACCGGCACTCCCTCACAGAACAGGCAGATCAGCGTCGAGGAGTATCCGATGTGCACCACCACGACTGTTGATTGTAAAAGAGCATCGTCGCCCATTTCGATGAGCGCCCGGCCCAGTGCCAGTGGCTCGACATCAACGGCGACCGGGTTCAATTTGGCTCCCAGAATCGTCTCGGCGTGGCTATCAACCATATCCTCCTGCGCAACCGCCAGGAAAACCTCCATATTCTCGCTGTCTGGCGGGACGCCGGGATGTTCGATCGCCTCAAAGTCGTAAATGACCTGGTCCACCGGGAAGGGCGTCTGGCGGTCCAATTCCCACTGTACCGCCTCATCCAGCTCATCGGGTTCGACACGGGGCAATTCGGCGATCCGCACCACCACGTCAC
>JBKHJK010000347.1:0-3933 GCA_046538215.1 Armatimonadota bacterium | reverse complement strand
GCCTCAAGGAGCTCCTGAGCGTGGAGAAACCATGGGGCGTTGGCTGCATCGGTGCCTTCGGCTTCGGAGATGGCCTGCTCGAGCACACTGCGCGCCTTCGTGTATCTTTCAAGCGCCACCAGGCACGCAGCACGGTAGTACTCCACCTCGTGCAGGCGATCGCTGTCGGGAAAACGGGCGCGAAAATCTTCGAGCTGCTGCAGACACCGCTCGGTATCATCAGCGATACTTATGATGATACTGTCGAGATATGCGTCGGCAAATGCGCCCGTCTCATTCGTCGGATCGAGTGCCATCGCCGCCTGGAGGTGCTCGGTGGCGCGGTCATACTGCGTCATTTCCAGAAATATATGGCCGGCGGCGGCATGGGCTTTGGCAGTTGGCTCATCCCGCGTCTTTCGCAGCAGTGTGATGAGCTGACTGACCTGCTCGAGGTGTGAAGAAAACGCATTCTCGGCACGCTCCACCAGCGCGGAAGTCGAATTCATCTCTGAGGCCGGGAGCGGTGTGAAGCCCTTATCCCGGTAGTATTCCGTTCCGTCGTTATCCAGATAAATGATTGTTGGCAGTGAGGGATAGATGGTTACCTGCCCCTCTCCCTCGGTTGCCGATCTTACCTGTGGCTGAACGTCATATTGCTGCAAAAAATTCCTGTGACTCTCGCCGTTGTATCGAACCCCCAGCAGTTCGAAGTTTTTGAGCTGTTGTGCGACCGAATCTTTGCTCATCAGGACATTGCACAGAGCTATGGAGCCCGGCTGGGTCTCTACATAGATGAACGCCAGTACAGGCCTGTCACTGGCGCGCGACGCTTCGCAGGCGGCCTCAAAGGATTCGTGCCAGTTCAAATTGCCCGGCAGTCGCACTTTCTCCGAGGCCACTGCGACACATGATGCGAAGACAAGCAGAACAAGGCTGATCAGGGCTGTTTTGTCTCTCACATGACCACCAATAATTGTGTTAGTATATAGTTAATGAGAACTATTGCGTCCGTCTGTGCATCAGAGCCTGATGTCATCTATTGGACACCATGCGCTGGATTGGTGTTTCTGGATGTTTTGCAGCTTAATTGTGTGTGATTGCAGATAACGGGGTACAAGCACTGAGTGACGGACCGCCGGTGTGGAGTGCGCGAGACGCTGCATGTGGTTGTCAATCAAGGTGTACCGAAAGAGTTGGCGGCTGCGGACGCGCAGACCGACTTTTGTCTGTCAGTCAAAGTATATAAAAAGTCCGTGCGACAAACAAGCACTGCGCACAGGCGTTTGGTCATTAGTGGCGACTGTAGTCTCCGGGAATCGATCGCTTCAATGGAAATGACGGCACGTTCAAGAAAACACTTTGCGTGGATTACAGTCGGCACTGCGCTCATTCTCGCGCTTGCAGCCGTGCAAAATGCCGGAGACTGGCACCACGGTGTTATCCCGATACCGCACCTGGCGGCCATGTCACCGTTCGTGCGCAACTGGCTGCTGACACTGCTTTTCCCGAGTCTTCCCATAGTTGCACTGGTGCAGTGGCTGCTCCCGCAGATCAAACAACGGTCGCGGCAACTGCGGGGCTTCACAGTTTCGTGTCTTCTGGGACTGGTTGTTGGAATCGTAACGGAGGCACTGGGAGCGACGGTGCTGGATCTGCTGATCCTCGGCGGCGCCCTGAGACTGGCGGGCTCCGTCATTCAGCTAGCTGCTGCGGCCATTTATGTCGCGGGTGTGTGGCGCGCTCTCACACGCTCGCTGCACATGAGTGTTGCCGATACTCTCTTCCGCGCCGGAGCCCTCTGGCTGTTTGCCGCATGCATCCTCCACTTCTCCTATATCCTTGCCGCCGCCATGGACATCCACCTGGAGTTCCTCCAGCGCGCATCGTTTTGTGTTGACATCTCATTGTTGATGGGGTTCGGTCTGAACTCGGTACTGGGGATATTCACCGTTTTCATGCCTCACTTTCTGCAAATGCAGTCACCGGATCCCAGGAGTATCAACGTTATTATCACTTTCAACGTCATCCTGGCTGCGTGGGTGGGAGGGGCGGCCTGGTCGCTGCAGTATCCTTATACATGGGTGCGCCTGCTTCTTTCTGTGGTGAGTCTCGCCGTAGGAGGGGGAATGCTGCATCTGGTATTTCGTCTGCGCGCCAACGAATGGGTTTCGGCGACCCCGGACAATACCCGCCAGCTCATTGCCAAAATAGCCCTGTTGGTTGTGAGCATCAGTGCAGTGTCGGCGGCCGTTGTTATTATGGGCTTCGGTCTGTGGCTTGGTGCCACGGACGCCGTCGGGGCTGAGAATGTCGAAGCAGTGGCAAATCGGCTGTTGTTAATCGGTGTTGGCAGCTTTGGACTCCTTGGCATATTTGTCGGTCTTCTGGGGCCATTTGCCGGGCGCAGAGCTGTCGCATGGATGGCGTATGCAGCCATGCTGGCGCTGGCACTGGGGCTTCTCACACGGACCCTCACCGCTCTTGGGGCACCGTTGACCTCATACCAATTCACCCACGAAAACCTGTTCGGACAGATCGCCCTTGGCACCGGGCACGCGATTTTCGCGTTGTGGCTTCTTTCTTCGACACACTTCAAGCGCACCACATGAGCACTCACACACCTGTTTCCGCGAGGCGCCCGAGAAAGGTCTCCATTCAGGGTGTCCTGCCCATGACGTCCTGTGGCGTGAAAACCCTCTGTAGCCCTTTCAGGCGAGGGCGCTTTGAATCCACGGCCACATCAGATCGGCGTAGAAGCGGTGGCCCTCAGGCCCCCGCCGGTGTTCGAAGCGCTCGGGGACACCGGCCGCCTCATAAATGTCGCGCACCTGCGCCACTGCACGATCCACCTCTTCGGCAGAAAACAGCGGATCTTCACTCCCGTGGACAACCAGTAGGTGGCGGGGAGCAATCAGGCCCACCACATCGGAAAACTCTCCGAAGGTATAGATACCCGGAACCGCGTTACAGTCGCAGTGGTGGGCGAGGCCGTTTTGACCGACGTAAGGGGCGAATGAACAGCTCGGCACCGCCACGGCGACGCGCGTGTCGCAGGCTGCGGCGTAGCTGGTCGCCATCCCTCCGCCGGAGTTGCCTGTCATGATGATCCGGTCTTCGCGCACATCGGGAAGCTGGATGGCCCAATCAACAATCCGCTGCAGATCCCAAACTCGTTCTCCGATGGCCGTCCGCCCGGCCAGCAGGGCGTGGATGAATTGGCTGTGGCAATCCCGCCCGTCGTGGCGTTCGTTGAGGTCGGGGATGCAGTTGCTTTCAAATCCGCGGGTATTGACAGCGATGCTGACAAAACCACGTCGCACCGCCTGCACGGCCACATCCGCATCGAGCTGCCGAATCCGCTCGAGACGTCTCTGCTCACCCCCGTGCACTCCTGCGTAGGTGTCGTGCCCTCGGGGTTCGTGGCCATGAGGCATCACCGCAAGCGGGAAGGGGCCCTCTCCCTCCGGCCTGAGCAGCCAGAACTCCACAGGCCATCCCGGTTCCGTTTCAATGCGCCCGAGGCACCGGGTGTAACCATCACACCGCTCAGGCTCTTGCAGCTCGACGACCGGCGAATAATCCGACAGTCTCGCTTCCATCCCCACAATGCCCAGCAGCCGACGCAGTGCCGGTCTCGCCTCCGCCTGCCAGGTCCTGACATCCGCACAGCCCGCTCCCTCAAAGGTGAATTCCCGGTACTCTCTGTCGTAAAGTCCGTGGAGATATTCCAAAATGCGGGGAGTGTGACAGTATTCTGCAGCGGGATCCATCCGAAACTCCTCCCTGTAATAGGCCACCGTCCGAACTGTTTCACTACCTAAAGTGTAGCCAACCGGAGTTGATTGTCAAATACAGTAGTAGCTCATAAAACTTGCCGACACTCTCAAAGGGCATTGACTCGGGCGTAGCTGATTGCAGGTGCAATCAGCATTTGGAGTTTTCGTGAAATCA
>JBKHJK010000346.1:0-3941 GCA_046538215.1 Armatimonadota bacterium | reverse complement strand
GCACAGGAGGCATAATTCCTCCAGGCGGCGCTATTGTTCGACATCCTCGGGCGGACGCATGAACTGCAGGATCAACACTGTGGCAATTGCGACGAATCCCACCACGATAGGCGCCAGGATAGGCAGCATTTCCAGCAGCGAGCGATTGCCATGAATGATCTCGTAGTACACCACGCGCACAATGATGAGGGCACTCAAAAGCAGCCATGCCGCCATAACCGTCGCTCGCAGCAGTGGCCCCGCCCATCCGGCGAACATAGCATCGCTCCTGCCAGGCATTGGATTGATGGTTTCATCTGCTGCATCTGTGTGCGATTTCTCATTAAAGCGCAATCATACCTGCAATGCATTTGATGGATCGTGCACCGACGGCAAACGGCAGTGTGCAGGCAGCTTCAGGTGTGCGAAGGGCGGGGCCACATAGGCCGTCGGGTATTAGACAACCGCCGGTGCAATATGGGATAATTGCCTCCGGCAAGTCGGGGGAGACAGCGACCTCCATGGCGAGATTTTTTGAACCGCACGCCCCGAATAAATACACTCACAACAGCGCCGGCAGCGTGCCGGTGATTCAAATCCATTCCATTGGGAGACCTTTACCATGCCCAGAGATATTGACGTTCTTCCGCATTTCCAGCGCGGCCAGATAGACATCGCTTCGATCCCGATGTTTCTGTATGAGGGCGATCTCGCCTCAGAGCTTGAGGGAGACCTCAGTGCCCAAGAGGCCCTCAGGATGCTGGATCACATGCTGCACATTCGCAACTTCGAGCAGACGATCGTGCAGCTCAAGAGCGGCCGCTACAAGCCGCTGGGGGATTTCCGGTTCATCGGAGCCACCCACCTGTCCATCGGCCAGGAGGCCGTCGCCATCGGGACGATGTCGGCGCTGAAGCCCGACGACTACATCACCTCCACCCACCGCGGTCATGGCCACTCCATCGCCAAGGGCGCATTTGTCCTGGAGCGCAGTGATACCGAATATCTGCTTGATTACCTCGATGACGCAGCCGACAAATATGACTTTGACCCCTCCGACCGCCAGAGCGTCCTGGAGTCGGCCATACAGGAGCATCTGTTCCGCACAATGGCCGAACTGTTCGGCAAGGAAGAGGGTTACTGCCGGGGTCGCGGTGGCGGGATGCATATCGCGGATTTCAACATGGGACATCTCGGCGCCAATGCCATCGTCGGTGGCTCGTACGCGATGGCCGTGGGTGCAGCAATGGCCGCAGACAAGATGGACACCGGCAAAGTCTGTGTGTGCCTGGTCGGTGACGGCGCCGCCAACAACGGTATCTGCCACGAGGCGTACAACTTCGCCGCCATGGACCAGTTCCAAGACGGCTGTCCCGTGATCTTCCTCGTGGAGAATAACCAGTACGGCATGACCGGCCAACAGGTCGGCGAGGTCACCGGCATTCAGCGTCTCGCGCGCCGTGGAGCCGGCTATAACAAACAGAACATGAACGCCGAGGTCGTCAACGGCATGGACCCGCTGGCGATTCGCGATGCGGTCAAACGGGCCAGCGAGAAATGCCGCAACGGTGAGGGCCCGGTGCTTCTGGAAGCTCTCACCTACCGCTTCAAGGGCCATTCTCTGTCCGACACCTGTGACACGTACCGCAGCGATGAAGAGGAATGCGCGTGGATGGAAAAGGACCCGTTGAAGACCTTCCCGCGGCAGCTTCTGGATAACGAGATTGTCACCGCAGAGGAGCTTCAGCAGCGACAGGACCGCGCGGCGGACCGCATCGAAAAGTCCGCACTGATGGCCGCCGAGGCCACCGATCCGAAGCCCGAAGATATCACTGACGGACTATACGCTGCCACGACCTCCGACGACATCGGCGACGAATGGGCGACACCCGAAGATGAGCTCCTGGAAGAGCCGCAAAAAGCTCGCCGGGACAGGCAGGGGCGGATACTGGCACGTCACGCCGTGGCCGAAGCGCTGACTGAAGAGATGGTGCGCGACCGCCGCGTCATCGTTTATGGCGAGGATGTTGCGGATTACGGCGGTGCGTTCGGCGCTACCCGCGGGATGCTGGAGGTCTTCGGGCGCAATCGTATCTTCAATGCCCCCATCTCCGAGGCGGCCATCGTCGGCACAGCCGCCGGAGCCTCTATGGCGGGGATGCGGCCGGTGTGTGAAATCATGTACATTGACTTTATCCTCATGGCCATGGACCAGCTCGGCAACCAGGCGGCGAAAAACCGCTACATGTTCGGCGGCAAGGCCACACTGCCAATGGTCGTGCGGACATCAATCGGCGGCGGTAAGGGCTATGCGGGACAACACTCACAGAGCCTGGAAGCTGTCGTGACGATGTTCCCCGGCCTGAAAGTCGTCGCCCCCTCCAGCCCCTATGACATCAAGGGCCTGCTGAAATCCGCCATTCGTGACGACAACCCCGTGGTCTTCATCGAACACCAGCACGTCTATACCGACAAGGGCGAGGTGCCGGAAGAGGAATACACCATCCCGCTTGGCGAGGGCACCATCGTCCGCGAGGGCACCGACATTACGCTGCTGGCGTATTCGTGGATGCGCATCCGGGCCGAAGAGGCCGCCGAACTGGCGGAAGACGCCGGCATATCGGTGGAGCTCATTGACCCGCGCACCCTCCGGCCCCTGGACACTGACCTGATCGCCAGCTCCGTGAAGAAAACCGGCCACCTGGTCTGCGTCCAGCAGGCGCCGTCTGTCGGCTGTTACGCCGAGCATATCGCCTACAAGGCCCAGGAAGCCTGCTTCGACGATCTGAAGACTCCCGTGCGGATCGTGGCCGCCCACGACGTCCCGCCACCCATGGCGGCACCGCTGGAGAACGAAAACCTGCCCTCCCCCGAAAAGATTTTCCGCAACATCAAAGAGGTCCTCAGGAGATAGCGCAGGCCTGACATAGAAGATAAGAAACGGTCCGGGCGAGATGTCCGGGCCGTTTTTGATTCACGGCGCGGCACGGGTTGCCACTTACAAAAACAGTTGAGAAACCTTCGTCGCGGGAAGGGATTTACGTACCCGGCAGGCAATTGCCTTCGTGATGCTGACTATCTCTCCCGCGAAGGGGTGCTGAGGATGCTGGAGCTTTCCATTCCCGTACTGTTGACTGCGGCGCTGTTGCTGATGGTCACGATCTCTCAGGCCGATCCCATTGACATCGGCTCGCGGCTGGAGCCGATGGTGGATGACTTTCTTATTGATACGATGGAGAATGCGGAGCTGACCCTGCATCACCCTACCGCCCGGGAGATCGTCATGCGATTTGACGAGCCCTGGGAGGGCAGCGGCTGCGGATATGTGACGATGTTTGAAGATGACGGTATCATCAAGATGTACTACAAGGCCTGGGACCTGGGGGTTCATGAGGAGGGTACGGAGCCCTCGAAGCTGAAAGTCGGGTACGCCGAGAGCGAGGACGGGATACACTGGAGCAAGCCGGAGCTGGGAATTATCGAATATGAGGGCTCCACGGCGAATAACCTGGTGTGGGACGGCCCGGGCTCGCACGGCTTTGCACCCTTCAAAGACCCCAACCCGGATGCTGAATCGGAGGCCGCCTACAAAGCCGTCGGACAGGGGAGCACGGAGGCCGGAAAGGGCCTGCTGGCACTGCAGTCTTCCGACGGCATCCACTGGGAGTTGATGCAACAGGAGCCGATACTGACCGGCTGCCCCTTTGATTCGCAAAACCTCGCGTTCTGGGACCCGGTGCGGGAGGAATACCGCGCTTACGTGCGTGATTTCCGCGACGGGCGCCGGAGCATCAAGACCGCGACATCGGAGGATTTCGTCAACTGGACCGATCTTGAGTGGCTGGATTTTCCGGGCGCGCGCAAGGAGCAGCTTTATACAAACCAGGTCCAGCCATACCCCCGAGCGCCGCATATCTTCATCGGCTTTCCCACCCGCTATTTCGAGCGCGGCTGGTCGCCGT
>JBKHJK010000345.1:0-3945 GCA_046538215.1 Armatimonadota bacterium | reverse complement strand
AAGGTGTGGTTGGTCCATGCGTGGCGCTTGGGCCATCCGCCGGTGTATTCCGGATAGGCCAGGTCGGGGTTCATGACCACCTTTTTGGCGAAAATGCCCAGATTCAGTCGGTCCTTGTGCGGATGGCTGCCGCAGGTGCGCCCGTAGGAGATGTATGCGCATCGGCCATCTTCGCTGTATTTGGTCTGCATGACCGCAAGGCCGTATCCGGCGCGGTTATCGTTTTGCAGCTCGATGGGCAGCTCCGGTTTCATGGCCTCAAGCTGCTCCACCACAGCCATCGGGTCCTCCTCGTAAACATCCAGCTCGCGCTTGATACGCTCAACATCGTATCGGGCCGAATGCCACAGCTCGCGGGCAAGGTCCTCAGTGCCGTACGCCTTGAAGCCGCTGAGCATGATATCCACACTGTGGCGGATGTCACCATAACTTCCGTATTTGCCTGAATCACCTATCCGCGGTGTCACTTCATTCAGACAGCGGAAGGCGGCCGGAGCCAGGAAAACCTGCTTCATCTTCGGGTAGTCCCGGTACAGGTCGTATTTTGTGTAGCCGTCATACTGCCGCAGCAGATCGGCCACCGGCACCAGCGACCGGGGGGCCAGCGAATATCCAGGCGCGGATTCAAACGACGGCCCGTCGCGGGACACCAGGTCAACCAGGATCTCGGGAATGGGGCGGTACGATTCGTCGAACAGCCAGTCGAGGTACCTTTCGGTCAGCCCCTCGCGGTCCAGTGCGATCGCAGACATCGCCATCGCCCGCTCCGTGGAGCCGACGTTGCCCCGGATGCGCTGCTCGGTGACCGCCTCGCAAAACAGTGTGATGAGATTGTCCTCGATATGCCGGGCGATAGCCTGGCTGTCGGGCTTTTCATCGAGGCCGGGATATTCCTGCTGCATCTGCGCACAGAAATCAACCAGTTCGTCATCCTCCAGGAGCTGCTCGTAAATCACGTCATACGCCCACGACAGGTTCGACGCGGTGCCGGTTTCCCAGATACGCCCGAGGATCATGCCCTTGTTGCTGCCGCCGTCGGAGATGCCCCAGCCGTTTTTGGCCACAAAGCCCTCGTAGTCCATGTTGGGATAGACATCGGCATAGCGGTCAATGAGTATGGCGGCCTTGTGGGCGTATTTGGGATCACCGGTGAGTGCATACGCTCGTGCCAGCGCCTCGGCCGCCCGGTTGCATTCGCGCCAGAGGTTGTATGTATAGTGGGCGATGAAGGTCAGGGTCTCGCCGTCATAATCCAGACCGAAGCCGTCATCTACCCATTTCCTGTGGTCGGGATCATTGGCGTCCGGGTGGTCGGGATTGAAAAGCAGGCTTTCATCGGCAAGCTCCGGGTCGAACTCTCCGCGGTCATCAAGGCCGGAGCGGTAATATGCGCCGTAATCATTGGCGGGAAAAAGCGTACCGCAATTCTTGCACTTCAGTTTCCACGGGTGCTCCTCGCGGTCGTAGTCATACCGCATGTACATCTGCGGCTGGCGGACATTGAGGATTTCGTCGCCGCAGTTGGGACAGCCGGCGGTCTTGTGGATGCCGCAGTTTCTGGGAACCCACTGGCTCGGCACCATCCGCCACACCTCTTCATCGCTCATCTGCACATACTTCTCGGCGGCATTTACGGCTCTGTCACGCTGCTGTTGGGCCCAGTCGTACTGCTCAATATTCGACTGCGCGTTCTGCCGCATCTGTGCGGTGACCATGTGGCTGGCCGTCTTTGCGTACGTGAAGTGTCCGCATGACATGACGAGGATTCCGAGGATCACAACACTCAGTGCGCTCATTTTCATAGATAATCCCACCATTTTATATGGATGCAGTTTCACACTATTTCACGGAATGTGCCCGGAACCCTCCTGTGATTATTCAGTCGGATGCGCGGCTTTGACTGTTCGCGGCGGCAGATGATGAGCAATTCCGTCGCTGTGACCCCGGCGGACGAACGCCGCAAACTTCGTCACCCGGCACATTACCGGTTCAAAAAGAAGTTGTAAATGATCGTGTGCAGCCCCACCATGCGTATGCCGACGAAGATCAGCAGGATCCCGAACAGGGCTCGCAGTGTGTCTTTGGGCAGCGAGTTTGCCAGCGGTGCGCCCAGCCAGACACTTCCGATGACCGCCCCGAGCATCATATACGCCACGGCGTGCCAGTTGACGTGTCCGAGAACCTCCGTCACTCCCAGCATATTCGACGCCAGCAGCGGGATAGCCACGATGATGCTTCCACCGATGATTGAATACAACGCAATAGGCACGGCCATCCGCCAGTTTTCCGGATCGGCGCCGAAGTGATATCTCAGCGCTCCGGACAGCGCCATCGGAACCATCAAGGCGAGGGCCGTGCCCTGGGCGACTTTCTGGGGACTGTCAATAATTTTATCCCACCACAGACTTAAAGCGGGGACAATGATAACGCCGGCGCCTATCCCGAGAAGTGATGAGACCGTACCGGCGACGAGTCCGAGCAGGGCGATAATACCAGTGGCTTTCAACGTCCAATTCAACAGAACCGACCTCCAGGTAAAATACGGGGGAGATGTGCCTGTCCATATCGCCGTCAGTATAGCACAGCATCGTGTCATATATCATTCATGATTTTCGTACTTCAGGCTGACTGCAGTCGTTCCGGGCGGCAGAGAAAACCGGGCGCAACCGTGGAAAACCTCGACACCGGCGCCTGCTTCATCCCCGCTGAGGTCACATTCGGCGATCCGGGTGCCGCGCAGGTGCCAGGAGACGGGGACGGGCGTGGAGTGCTCACCCTCGGCGTGCAGGAGAGCCCGGTCGCCTTCGATTTCGATATGCCAGTTGATTGTCCGGCCTCCCTGCACGTACACTGGCGGCCCCTCAATGCGTCCTGCCTGCAGCCACCAGGAGGCGGGAATACCCGGGGTGATGTGGATTTCGTCCCCGTCGCGCTCTTGATACGCCAGCGCCCACCCCAGCATCGTCGGCGCCGTCATCTGGCACGGCACCACCTGCCCGGCGGTGCTGTGGCGGAGGCCGTCGGTGGTCTCGATGCTCACCTGCTCATAGGCCGCCAGCGTCAGGGGATCGTGGTGGTGGGCGAGGTGCGAATACATCAACAGCAGGTAGCGGTCCGTCATGCCCAGCTCCAGCAGACCACGGGCGACGTGCATTACCGGCCAGTCATCCAGGTGGTCCTTGAACCGCGTCATCCCCAGAAGCTCACCACCGTGATGTTGGCGCCAGTGCAGTATTTTCTTTGCAATCTCCTCCGGCAGGATTCCCGCCGACAGCATCTCCGGGAAATAGCGGTAGTTGCAGTACGAGGCGTGCCGGTCGGCGGTCATGGTCTGCAGGGGCTCTGTCTGGGTGGGACCCGGCGGCACGTACTCGCCCTCAAACGCCCCCACCGTCTTCAGGCTCGCGAGAATGTCATCCCGGTAGGCGTCTGCCTGTGCGAGGAGGGTGCGCCCGATGGAGTTGCTCCACAATGGCCCGAATTCCGACAGCGCCCGCCCCATCTCCCGCAGCCCCCGGCACACCCACAGGTCGCCGCAGTAGTAAAACTCCTCCCACTGCTCTTCATCGGCGTGGTAATCGGCCTCAGGGAGACCGGGGATGAGGCCGTGGCGTGGGTCGGACGCGTCATAGTCGGTTTTGCTCTTTTCTCGAATCTCAAGCAGCCG
Source organism: Armatimonadota bacterium (assembly GCA_046538215.1). GTDB lineage: Bacteria > Armatimonadota > Zipacnadia > Zipacnadales > UBA11051 > JBKHJK01. The sequence continues at coordinate 278 of JBKHJK010000345.1, read as the reverse complement.
CCGCCAGATCGGGCTTACCAGTGCGAGATTTCTTTGGGCAAACTGTTCCATGCCCGTCTGCTGGCCCGCCTGCGCCGCCAGCGCCAGGAACTGTCCGTATTCGGCAACACTGGGACCGTAATAATCGAAGGTCCCGTCGCGCTGGACGTAGCGGTCAATATAGTACTGGAGGTACTCCAGCGCCTGCTGCGGCCTGCCCACTGCCAGCAGTGCCTCGATGGTGCTGATTGTGGTTGGCGGAAAGCTTTGGTGAATCTCGTGGTCGTACGGCCCCACGC
>JBKHJK010000344.1:0-3946 GCA_046538215.1 Armatimonadota bacterium | reverse complement strand
GGGCTCAGCGCGCTTGTGCAGCTTATCGGCTGCCTGATGACCGTGCTGATATTGCTCTATTCGCTGCGCTATATCCCCCGCCATTTGAGTGATGAAAACCAAACCCCCGGCAAACTGAGCAACTATTACGGGCTGCTGCTGGTCTTTTTGGGGATGTTGAACTTCACATGCATCACCAATCACATGGTGCTTCTGTATCTGTCGGTGGAGGCCGCGACGCTGGTGACGGCGCTGCTGGTGGTGTTTTACCGGCGGCGGGAGGCCCTGGAGGCCGGCTATAAGTACCTCGTGCTCGTGGGCGTGGGAGTGACCTTCGCGCTGCTTGGATGTGTGTTCCTGTACTCCGGTGGGCTGCAGGTCCTTCCGCCCGCGGAGGCGCTGCTTTTAAGCTCGCTGGGGCGAGTGGCGAAGCATTTGCCGACCGGTGTTGCGCTGCTGGCCGCTGCCTTTTTGGTGGCGGGATTCGGTACAAAGGCCGGTCTGATGCCCTTTCACGCCTGGCTGCCGGACGCCCATTCCGAGGCGCCCACTCCCATCAGCGCGCTGCTGTCGGCTGTGGTCATCAAGATCGGGGCCTACGCACTCGCCCGGACCATCACCGTCCTCGCCCCGTATTTCGGCGCGATCACCCTGTTCCTGGCGATTCTGGCCTCTGTGGGGATGCTTTTGGGAGTGCTTCTGGCCTGGGCGCAGGATGATCTGAAACGCCTGCTGGCATATCACAGCGTCAGCCAGATGGGCTACATTGTCGAGGGCCTCGGTCTGGGGACATATCTGGGGGTGTACGGCGGGCTGTTCCACCTGCTCAACCACACCCTCTTCAAGGCCCTTCTGTTCATGGCGGTGGGAGCGATTATGTTTGCGACCGGCGGGATTCGACGTATTAGCCGCCTGGGTGGACTGGGCAAGAAGATGCCGGTGACCGCCGTTTGCTTCTTCATCGGCGCGCTGGCCATGGGGGGAGTCCCACTGCTCAACGGGTTTATGAGCAAGCTGACACTGTTCATGGCCGTGGCCGAAAAGCAGCTTCTCTGGGCCGCTGTCGTCGGAATGGTCACCAGCACACTGACTCTGGCATGTCTCGCACATGCAGCCTACCGGGTGTTCTGGGGCGAAGCGCCTGAAGACGACCCGGATGTCGAAGAGGCCACCGAGGCCCCGCCGACACTGCTGGGTGCGATGATCGTCCTGGCCGCGCTCTGCTTTGTCATCGGCATGTATCCGCAGGTCGTCCACCCGGTCCTGGATACGGCGACGCGATGTGTGATGCAGGCCCTGGGTGGCGCGACCCACTGAGCCCCACGATGTTGTAACCAATCAGCCGGTCAAAGCAGCACGAATGCGATACAGACTGACACGGAAAACAGTCGGAGGCTGTCAATAGAATGTTCAGAAAGTTTCTGGAGAAATTCTTTCCGAAGGCGCTGTGGGTGTATCACACCAACGCGGGCTCATGCAACGGGTGCGATATCGAGGTGCTGGATGTGCTCACACCGTATTACGATGTCGAGCGTTTCGGGATCAAGCTCGTCGCTTCGCCGCGCCACGCTGACGTGCTGCTGGTGGCGGGTCCTGTGACGCGGCAGGTGGCTCCTGCGCTACAGCGCCTGTACGATGCAGTTCCCGAACCGAAGCTCGTTATCGCCATCGGGAATTGTGCGTGCGGTGGAGGATTCTGGTTCGACAGCTATGCGGTGAAGGGCGGGGTTGATAAGGTCATCCCCGTTGATTACTACATCCCGGGCTGTCCCCCGCGGCCAGAGGCCATCATTTATGGTGTCGCCGTGGCGCTTGGCCTGGCGGAGAAGAAAGTCAGCCCCACTGACCTCCGGCCCGAGTCCGAAGTGCCAACGGAGGAGATCCCCGCCGAAACCGGGGAATAGCGCCAGGGCCGGCACACGTCCCCGTCTTTTCAGGGAATCCAGACCAGCTCTGCGGCGTTGTCGGCCTGCCAGATGCTGGAGGATTTATACCACTTGGCGTGCCCGTCAACAAAGCCCACGTTTGTCCCCTCGTTGTGACGGCTGCCTACACCGGACTTGGTGTTCGGCTCGCGATCGGCCATGACCTGGAAGCCCCGGGCCTTGGTCGGCTTCTTTGTGTCGCCCGGCGTGGAGTCGGCCAGCGCGATGGAGGAGGATGGAGCATCAAACTGTGCCAGCGACCGGGGTCTCTCGGTAACCCGGTTCTCCAGGTCCCGGTTGAGGCCTATGGACAGCCATCCGCGATCATCCCAGGTGCTGGCATATCGGCTTTGACCGACCGCCTCCGGACACAGGAACACCTGTTCGTTCTCCACGTACGGCATGATATTGGCCGTCCACAGGTAGGCGCCGCTACTCCCACCGCTGCTCGCCGACCGGTAGGCCGTCATCGGCATCACCTCGTCGTAATCCTGCACGTACATTTGCACTCCCAGCGAAAGCTGCTTGATATTTAACAAACAGGCTGTCTGCCGGGCCCTGGAGCGCGCGCGGGCGAACACCGGAAAGAGCATCGCCACCAGGATTGCGATGATCGCAATAACCACAAGGAGCTCAATGAGTGTGAAACCGCGATCTGGATACACAATCATTCCTCCGCGTATCAGTTAATGAGGTGCCGATTTATGCATCAGACTTTGAACTGAAAATGCCAGTCTTCTCCGCAATGGTTCTGCCGGCGGAAGTCATGGTCCATGCAATTGCGCCACCGATGATGCCGAATGCCGCATACAGGACCGCCGTCTCCACAAGCTGCAGGCCCGCCAGGTTGAGGGGCTTGACCATCACCAGCGCCATGAGGACCTTGATCGCCAGCTTTCCGAAGTGTGCGGCGAGACCAGCCAGCACCATCCAGACGGCGAGCGTGTCAGTATGCTTGAATGCCGCCAGAACCTCGATGACGACTCCTGCCGCTGCCAGCGTCATGACGCCGCCGACGTTTCCCCCAAACCACAGAAGACTGGCGCTGCCAGCAAGGACACTCGATCCGGCCGCTATGCCCGAGCGCTTTTGTGCCCCCGCAAGCACAAGCACGGGTATCCAGAAAACCGCCGAATGTCCCGGGACGCCGATCGGTGTGCGGATGATCCCGTCGGTAATCACCAGTGCGGCTGAAAACGCCAGCATCATCGCCGCGTACGTGGCAACGGCCTGCGCGTCAATTCCAGTCGTCTCCTGCACTCCTGTGCCCTGTTGCACTTCAAACACCTCGCTGCAAGTTTTCGCGGTGGCCCTTAACTGGCCGCCAGGCCCCGTTTGCTCCGCGTGTGCAGTACAGCACACATTTCCCTTCTTTCATCGCCGGGCGGAATCTATCGCCAACGATGAAGCCGTCTGCAACGGGCCTATCGTCCACCGTTCGCACCTCATCCACACCGGCGGCCAGCAGATCTGCGACCGTTAATTCCCCTGCAAGCTCGCGAACTGAGCCGATCTGCACGAAGCGGCCGTCATCCTGCCCCGACGCCAGCGACGCACCTGCGAAGCACCCGATGATGCCGCCATCTCCCTCGCAGGCGTGCCGAAGAATGACGCCGGTATCATCGGCCGCCGCGCGTGTTTCCTCCCTCGTGACCACGCGCTGCTGGGCGGCCGGTCCGAGCGGATGACCGGCCACAGCGCTCGCCCTGGCGATGCACAGGCCCGGCTCCGATCCCTCCTCGACCGCTCCCCGAAGCCACCGACATAGCTCCCCGGCAAGGTCCTCCGGATCGGGCGGCGCCTCCAGCAGATGCACCACGTTCGTGCTATTTTTCTTCGTGTAGTTGATGCCCGGCAGGATTGCAAGCTGGTGTCGGGTCACGCCGCGGACGGCGAACCTATCGTGTATGTAATTCGCCAGCGCCCGGGCGACACTGCCGGTGCCACCGCTGTGCAGCGTGTCGGTGTCATCCACGGCTATGACGGCCCGGGTGCTGTACTGTTTGTTCATCATCGGCTCCTATCGGTACACCGTGCGTGGC
>JBKHJK010000343.1:0-3950 GCA_046538215.1 Armatimonadota bacterium | reverse complement strand
TCGCCGCGCTGTCCTTGCCGCCGGAGAGGGCCACACCGACACGGTCGCGCTTGCGGTACATCTGCCGCTTGCGCATGAGGCTTTCGACCCGCTTTGCCACAAACCGGGGGAAACAGTCCTCACACAACGCCTTGCCAAACTCGCTGATGGTGATGAGGTCGCCTTCGCTCTTGCACATCGCACAGCTTCCGCTGTGAAATACCATCTCCGGGCTCACAGTGATACCCTTTCCGCACACTGGGGCTGGATTTGTAAGCACCCCAATTATAGGCGCCATATCAGCACCGGACAACCGCGTGAAGGGAATTGCGGGCTGATGGCAGAAGGGGGCGGTGGTGAATACCTTATGACACAAAAGACCATCGTTGCCTGTGATGAGTTGGTGGAGGGATTCCGGGCCCTGGGCATCGAGCCCGGTGATGTGACCATCTCCCACAGCTCGCTGTCATCATTCGGCCGGGTTGAGGGCGGAGCAAACACCGTCATCGAGGCGATGATTGAGGTGGTTTCGCCGGCAGGCACCGCCGTCTTTCCGACGCTGGCACAGCGCGACATAGACCGACGGTTTGAGCTGTGGAATATTGACAACACGCCCTCGGACGTCGGCCGTATCACCGAGGTCGCACGGCTGCGTGAAGACAGCATCCGTAGTGATCACCCCACACACTCCGTCTGTGCCATCGGGCCGAAGGCGCAGGAACTGACAGAGGATCACGCCGGTGCGTGGGGGCGTCCGAGCCCATGGGGTCCGGCGGCATTTGGGTATGGCAGCCCGTGGGAGAAGCTGCATCAGCTCAACGCACTGCACTGCTTTTTGGGTGTCACCATGCGGGTGAACACGATGCGGCATTACATCCAGAGCCTGCTGTGTGAAAGCGTGCTGGCCGGTGAGAAGGAGCCCGAGGAGGCCGCTGAGGGTCTGCAGGGATGGCAGAAAGAGGGCGTCTGGCCGCACTATGACGGCGAGGCAATGCAGGAGCGACTTACCGAAAAGGGACTCGTCACCAGTGTTCAAATCGGAGAAGCAACCTGCTACAGCATCCGGGCGCAGGAGATGGTCAGAGCGATACTGGCAATCCTGCGGAGCGAACCGGAGGCATGGTTCAAAGACGATTTTCTGAAATGGTACCACTACTATTTTACAGACAGTGAGGAGCATTAAGATGGCATACCAGCTTGGAGCTTTCAACAGGCCGTGGAACCAATTTGAATATGAGGAGGCGCTGGCGGGGATTTCCGGAGCCGGATTCAAATACACCGGCCTCATGAGGCAGGGCGGCGAGATCCTCCTTGACTCCAGCACGCCCACAGATGAGGTCGAAAACCTCCGCGGCACGGTCGAAGAGGCAGGCTTGCAGATGAATACGGTGCTGGGGCGGCTGGATTTCGCCGACGGTGTTGACGGGGCAATCGCCGACCTGGAGCAGCTTTTGCAAAACTGCGCCGCGATCGGAGCCAGCTATTTCCTCAACTGTGGCACCAAAGATGAGGACCTGCGACAGGACTATTACACGGTTCTGCGCGAGGGTGCTGAAATCGGCAAAGACCTCGGCGTCACGGTCACCCTCAAGCCGCACGGGGGGATCACCACCACCGGAGATGATCTCCTGCAGGCCGCCGAGACAGTCAATCACGACAACTTCGGCATCTACTATGACGCCGGCAACATGGTCCATTACGGTAGCCACGATCCGGTGGAGGCAGCCAAAGCCTGTGCCCAATATGTCGTGGGCATGTGTGTGAAAGATTCGCTCGGGCAGGGAATAGGTGTCAATATTCTCCCCGGCGAGGGCGAGGTTGATTTCGAGGGCGTGATGAGCGCACTGGCAGCCGGAGGGTTTATAGATGGGCCGCTGCTGATCGAATGCCTCGGCGGGGAAACCATCGAGGAGGTCAACACCAACGCCCTGGCTACACGGAAGTTCCTCGAATACCTGGTCGGATAAGCGTGGGGACGATACTGCAGCAGATATGAACAAAGGGCGCCTTCCAGAGGCGCCCTTTTCGTGTGCGAGGTTTCGAACGATTCAGCCGATCTCGACGGCCTCGCCGGTCTCCATGGACTCACTGGCGGCCAGAACGACCTCGAGCGTGTCCACGGCGTCGGCGTAGCTGCTTTTCAGCAGTGACTGGTCTTTCTTTGCGACCGCTTCGATGAAGGTTTCGTCGAGGTTCACGCGGGGATCGTTTTTGACGGTGTAAAACTCCCGGTCGCCACCCGAATGGCTGAACTGCACGGACGTGCGTTCCACGTAGTCAATTTTCAGGTCTTTGCACCATATCTCCATACCGTTTTGCTGGCCGACGTTGAGGAAACATGCGGAGAGGATAGTTCCACAGAGCCCGCTTTCAAACTGCAGGTTCACAGCGCTGGCGTCCTCGACGCTGTAGTTGGGCACCTCCGTCATCAGGCCGGTGGAGCTGACGGCATGGACACTTGCGACCTCACCGAAGAGATAGCGGGCGGTGTCGAAGGTATGGATGGTCTGCTCGACGTGCTGGCCGCCGGACTGCTCCTTGACGCGCCACCACGCCACACCGGGCATGCCACCCATCCAGTACCCCAGCATCACACCGGGGTCGTTTTCTTTCAGCGCTACCTGCATCCGGTCAATAACGTCGAGGTAGCGGTCCTGAAAACCGGCAGTGGAGACGAGATCGTTGTCTTCGATGGCCGCCTGGATATCACGGGCGAGCTCCAGGTCGAGGGCGACAGGCTTTTCCACCAGCATGTTAATACCGGCCTCGGCCAGTGCCATCTCGATATCACCGTGCGCAAACGGCGGAACCGACACAAACGCGGCGTCAATATCCACTGCCGAGATCATTTCATCCTGGTCGGCAAACGCCCTGACGCCGTGCTCCTCAGCGGCGCTTTGCGCCTTCGTCTCGTCGAGGTCACAGACGGCACATATCTCGGCATCTGGATTTGCGGCGACCTTGGACATATGATCACTGTTGTTGCCACCAGCGCCTACAAAAGCAACGTTGACGGGCATCTCGATCTTCCTCTCTGCAGACAGGTATCGCCTCAGCGGGGGTTATTTCTCGCGGTTCACAGGACAGACCTTTTGCCAAACGGACAACAGACCGGAGAATTTTCCTGTAAATGGAACCTTTTTACTGGTAAACACTCTAAAGATATGGTTTACTAGCAAGTGTAGTAGGAACCGGGCGGCGGGGTCGGACGTCCTTGAGAGAGCATTGCAATGCAGTGCCTGCCAAAGTAAACTTTTTTTGTACCACAGCCAGGTATTACGGAGGGATTTTTCGATGTCAATGAACAGATCCAGCGTCATCGTGCTCGCCGCCGTCGTCGCGCTGATCTTCCTGGTCTCCTCGGCCGCCGTGGCCGGTCAGGTCACTGCTGAGAAGATCCAGGATAAGATGAGGCATATCATCACCGGCAAATGGACCTGCAAGAATCTGGTGATCAAGGTTGTGCCCTTCCAGTCCGACAGCCTGACGCAGTCGGGGCGCTTCCAGGCGATCGTGTTCTCGGCTGATTCCATTTCGGACAACGGGGTGACCGTGGCGCCGATTTATGTGAAGTCGTTTGATGTCACCATTGATCTTTATACGCTGTATTACAAGAACAAAATCCGCACCAAGCGTCGCAAGAACACCGTCATCACCGCCCAAATCAGCGAAAAAGATATCAACACGCTGCTGAAGATGAAAGAGATGCCGGTGGAAAATCCGAAAATAGACTTTCAACAGGATAAGCTGGTGTTCACCGGCAAATACGAGGCCGTTTTCGGCCACAACCTGGTAATGGAGGCGAAGCTTGAGGTGGTGAATCGCCGGAAGATCAACCTCGTTCCCACAAAGGTCACTGTCAACGGCATCCCGCTGCCGACGGGACCGGTGCGGTCACTTCTGTCGAAGATAAACCCGCTGCTTGATCTGAACGAGGTGCCGCTGACGCCCAAGGTTGACAGTCTCAAGAT
>JBKHJK010000342.1:0-3955 GCA_046538215.1 Armatimonadota bacterium | reverse complement strand
GGCCCATTTTTCGGCAGCGCTCCGCGGCGGCCTTCACAGAGGGCCCTGAGCGGGCATCACAAACCGGCCCGCGCAGCGTCTTTTGGAGGGCGGTGCCGAGGTCGTCACAATCACCGATGTCGAAGGCGGCACAGGTACGAATGAGCCGGCGTTCAGGTGGGGATTTCGCTTCCAGCTCGACCGTTTCACAGCGGCCGGTCCACTGGATATACCTGTCCCACAGCGCCCGGGCGTGAATGTGGCTGTGTGCGGGGATGATGGCGCGGCCGAAATCATCACCATAGCGCAGTCGCCCGGCCCGGCCCGCGCGTGCGTCGAAGTCACCCGGGGCCATCGCACAGAGCCGCGACAGGCCACTGACGGTCTCCGAGCGGCTGCTGCGCCATACGTACGGGTCAATGATGACGTTTCTGGCCGGAAGGTTGAGGCCCTGTGCGAGGGTCGAGGTGCTCACCAGCACATCCACGGCGCCATCGGTGAAGGCCCGCTCGACAATGCGCCGCTCGGAAAACTGCAGGTCCGTGGTGTGAAAGGCGACGCGCTTTTTGAGAAGAGCGGCCAGGCGGATGCGGACGGCAGTGGGGGAGAGCTCGGTAATCTGCCGTGCCGCCGGTGATAGCGTCCGGGAGGGGCGCCGAGCGGCGATTTCACGGGCCACCCGGATGGCCGTGCGCCGGTCGCGAACGAAAACAAGCACCGATTCATCGGCGAGCGCACCACATGTGGGAGCGACGATCTGCCGGATATCCCGCTCAATTTCATCGCTGACCGTCCGCACATCGAGGGTCTCCGTGCCGGTCTCGCCGCCCGGACGTTGTAGATAGCGGAACTCCGAGCCGGACAGGATTCCGATGCGCAGCGTTACAGGCCGGCGGCGCGAGGAGATGTGGCGGGCTCCGAGCCATCGAGCGATTTCCGCAGCGCCCGGAAGGGAGGCGGACAGGCCGATAATCTGCACGTCCCTTTGTATGAGTGGTGTCAGCAGCATCTCGAGACACTCACCGCGGTCGGGTTCGTAAAGAAGCTGCAGCTCGTCGGCGGCGACGGTGCCAAAAAGCTCGTTCAAACGCCGCCCGTCACCGCCGGTGAGTGCGCCAATCTTCTCCGGGACGGCCACAACAATATCGTATTTACCCGCCTTCACGGCGCCGCTGTGGGCTGTGTGGTCGCGGGTACAGACAGCCACACGCAGGCCCAGTGGGTCATAGAGGCGCTTCATCATCGAGTATTTCGCCTCGGCCAGGGCCCGTGTGGGGACGAGATACAACCCCGGGCTGCCGGAAAGCGCACGGTTGACCATGGCCATCTCAGCCACGAGTGTCTTCCCCGAGCTCGTCGGCGTCGTCACGAGGAGGCTCTCGCCCTCAAGGAGCGCCCCCTCCTCGACCGCGAGCCGCTGCACCGGCAGAAGTTCCTCCCCGTATTCCTCCTGCCAGATGTGGATGACCGCTTCGGGAATACCGTCTGTGGAAAGATCTGCAAAACGCATGAAAACCGCTCCTTTGTCAGCGGTCTCCATGATACCAAACAAATGTTCGACTGTCAAAGAATCCAGCAACAAAGAGGGGACCACGATGAGCGTGTACCTGTATAGCGTGATGAAGCAATAGTGCTTCACAAAAAATGCAACAGTGACCCATAAAAGTGTCATCTTAGCAGGAGCTTGGATTCGGGCTGGAAGCTGGCGACAAACAGCGTCGCCACCCGCGATTTGAACGGCAAACGGCTCAAATCGCAGGCCGAACCACGGACAGGAAGGGGGCCATCTCCTTTCGCTACACAGATACCATAACGTAGCCCCCGGCGTGAATGGTGGGAATCTATTACAGTGGCAGGGTGATGTTCTCGAGGTATTCCCGGGCCTGTTCGGCACGTTTGTCAATGAAATCGGCGCTCATGTCGGCCTTGGCGTACTCGCCCTCGAAGCGCTCGACCATCAGCGGACCGTCGAAGCCGTGGTCAGCCAGTGTTGCCATCATCGCTTCGAAATCCACGTCACCCTGGCCGGGTGGCGGGAATTGTGGATTTGCACGTGGGCCACTGTGATCCTTAATGCACATCGCGTCCACATGCTCGGCGCATTTAACGATGTCTTCGGCGGGATCAATCCCCTCATAGAAGGCCACGTTTCCGGCGTCATAGCAGGCACTGACGGCGGGTGAATCAATGCGGGCGATGGTCGCATTGATGCGCTCGGCGTGTGCAGTGACACCGGTGTGGGGTTTCAGGGTAATCTGCACGTTGAGGTCCCGGGCGTATCGGGCGATTTCGTCCATTTTCTCGAACCAGTCATTGGTGATTTTGTCCCACACTTCTGGCGCGATGCGGATGTCCGGCCACTCTTCATATTCCCACGGCCCCCAGCTTATCATGTAGGGCATCTGCATGATGTCGGCGATCTCGAGCTTCCGTTTGTATTCTGCGACCGCCTGTTCATCATCCAGGTGTGCGCCGGAGATAAAGGTGAGTGGCTCGATGCCCCTCCTGCGGATGCGCACGGCAAGTGCTTTGATCTGCTCATCATCGGCCTGCGGATCCGGAAAAGGGTGTCCCTGGTGAGGGGTTCCAAACCCGATGTAGTCGTAGCCCGCTGCGACGAGACCCGTAAGAGCCCGGTCGAACTCGAATTCGGAATAGGGAAGGGTCAAACAACCGATCTGTGCTTCCACGGCTAACACCTACTTTGGCGTTAAGGCGAATAGTTTTTTGATGGCACTGTGGTTTGCAGGCTGTCTTTCGCTATGTGATGACTGCGCTGGATGGAGTTCCGTTCGGTTTGCGCCCTCCGGTGCGCGTTTTTTTGCTACAGCTCACGTGGATCAACGACCTGTCCGGTGCGCATGGAGATTTTAGCGCCTTCCAAAAGCGCGTAGGTCCGGCGGCAGTCGCGTCCGGACGCTTCCGGCTCCCGGCCCTGCAGGACGGCCCCGGCAAATTCGGTGAGCTGCTCTTTCATTCCGTTGTATTCCTGCAGGGGCACCGTGATTTCTTCCTCACCGCAGATGATGGTCTCGCCATTTATGTGGAGACTGTCTTCGGTGCCGATGACCGACAGATCCCAGGCGCGCTGTCGGGAGTTCATCGAATGGCTCTGCAGGGCCATGGCTCCGTTGCTGAGCTCGTACTGGATATCAATGTCGTCAACATCATCCCAGATGGGGTTGGTCTGGCGGGCCATGGCGAATACCCGGTGTGCTTCGGTGCGAGTGATCCACAGGACGAGATCGGCTGCATGAGTGCCGAAGCCGTACAGGACCCAGCTTCCGGCGAGGTCCGGATCAACCGACCACGGCTGCATGCTGGATTCTTTGGTGAATCCCCAGCGCCGGCGGATGACGTGGGTAACGTCGCCGATGCGCCCCTCATCAATGAGCCTGCGGGCCTCGATGTGGGGGTCGCGAAAGCGCAGGACCTGCCCGACCATCAGCACCACCCCGGCGTCGTCGCAGGCGGCGATCATGCGGTCACATTCCTCAAGCTCGGTGGCCATGGGCTTTTCGGTGAAGACGTGAATGCCCCGCTCGGCGGCGGCGATTGTGGGCTCCAGGTGGAGCGTGTGGGGAGTGCACTGGTCAATGGCGTCCAGCTCGACTTCAGCGAGCATATCCCGCCAGTCGGTGAAATGCGCCGCTGCACCGGCCTGCTGGGCAAACGATTCCGCCCGCTCTTCGTTGATGTCCGTCGCCGCGACAATGTCAATGTGTGGAATCTCGTTGATTGCCCGGAGGTGAGAGCCTGCGATATTGCCACATCCGATGATTCCGAGACGTACTGTTTGTTCTGGCATCAAACCGCTCCAATGTGCTTGATAACACGTTCCCCGCATTCTTCTGCAAAACGAGGTCGCATTCCTCCCTTGCAGAGCTATCCGGGGAGTCTCCGGGGTCTCGCCGGCGAGTTTGTGGAGCGGTGTCATAGTCCCCTTATTCCAAAACAGCATTGTTCAGGCAGATAT
>JBKHJK010000341.1:0-3959 GCA_046538215.1 Armatimonadota bacterium | reverse complement strand
AGCGATGAGGAACCGCTACGTTACGTACTACTACCCGAACGATCCCTCTGTCACTCAGAATCTCCTCTATTCGTGCGATCTTTTGCAGCCGTATGTGAAGAACTGGAACATCTTCCAGTGTCCGAGCCGCGCTGATGACTGGATCGGCTACAGCCGCAACCTGTATCTGGGTTACTGCGGCAATCACGCGACACGGACGTCAGAGATCTACACGGGGGTGCCGCTGGGGTCGGTGGAACATCCTTCGGAGGTCGTCTATGCGCTGGACCACCACGAACATCCGAAGGGCCGATGGTACTGGATCTTCATCGGCTGGCCCACCAGCGACTACGGCGACCCGCAGTACTGGCCGCCCCTGCACAACGGCGGGCGCAATGTACTGCTGCTGGACGGCCACGCCAAGTGGTATAAGGATCCCCAGTACTTCGACGTATCCACCGGCGGGGTTTTGCACTGGTACCTGTACTGAGCGATTCTGTCTCATACAGACAACAGCCCGGACGAAATCTCGCCCGGGCTTTTTTGTGCCGTTTTGTACTGGATTTAATCCAGCTTCGTCACCCTGATGTTGTCCCACCACAGGTACGTGCGGAAGGTGCGCAGGCCGATGAGGCCCTCAGTCAGCGGTTCGCGGTCGTCCTCGGCCTCCAGCAGCACATTGCCGTCCACCGAAAACTCGATATGTTTGCCGCGCTTAATGATCTGGCAGTGATAGGTCTTATTGGCCTGGCATTCATAGGCGTAGGTTTCGTTCATGAGCTCGAAGCCCGGGCAGCGGCGCATTCGCACCCGAGCGGGACGCTCTTCGGGCGGTTTCTCCATGTCCTCGTCACGGTTGGCCTGCAGAAAGGTGATGATGTGGCCGTCGAGGTCGTGATACTGCCGGTAATCACCCTCTCTCGCGTGGCGCTCCTCGGCCTTCTCGATCATCGGCGTTCCGTCGGGGTCTGAGTAGTAGAAGAAGAAGTTGATGTTGTTGACCTCGGGACCCGAATACAGCACGTGCGCGTCGTACTCAATCTTCAGGTCACCCTCGAACTTCTCCTTGCACCACACCGTACAGCCGTATCCAGGCCGGTGGTCGCTCCGGGCTCCACCGGGGTCGCCGTCCATGTGCAGGCGGTCATTCATCACCCATACCTTGACGCCACCTTCGACCCACCAGTTATCCATGCCGTCTTTGAAATCCTCGAAAAACACGACTTCGCCTTCGTTTGCCATCGTATTACCCTCCTGTGCGAGTGCGATAGTCAAGAGACTGAAGACCATTGACAGGGCCACCAATGCAACCAGAAAGCCACGGTACATGCGATTACACTCCCCCTCGTATCCATTCATAACTGATTATTCGTCAACGGTCCCCCTGAGACCTTGTGTACCACACGACACTGCCTCCGAGCTGCGGTGCGATCCGCAGGATGATTGCGTGTATGAGATTTCCCTTGACATTATGCCGATTCCCTATACACTTAAAGACATACAGGTTTTCACGACAGTCACACAGTAACGCGCAGGAGGTATCATCGCGTGGAGGAGGTCGTAGAATGCGAAAAGGCTTCACATTGATTGAGCTTCTGGTCGTCATCGCGATCATTGCGATCCTCGCTGCAATCCTTTTTCCTGTGTTTGCCCGCGCCCGTGAGAAGGCACGTCAGACTTCCTGTCTGAGCAACGTCAAGCAGATGGCTCTTGCAGTGGCGATGTACGTGGGCGACTACGATGAAACCCTGCTGTTCGCTGAATTGAGGTCTCCGCCCGGTCCCGTTGAGAACTATCCGGGCTGGACCTCCGGGGTCTGGTCCTACACGGCTCTGTGGCCCGATTTGCTCATGCCCTATGTGAAAAATGAGCAGATTTTCATCTGCCCCAGCACCAACACATGGCTTGGCTACGGCTGGAATGTGTATATCGGCTATATCGGCGCTCACGATACTCGGATTGGTCCCACATACCAGGGTGTGAAGATGGCGGATATTGATTATCCCGCAGAGACCGTAGCCATCATTGATTGTGATCAGAGCTCTAACTCAAGCTATTACTACCGGGCCTGGGGCAGCGTCACCTCACCCTCCTATCTGGAGGATGGTCGCTGGCTGCCCGAGACGCACAATGGCGGCTTCAATGTGGCCCTTCTTGACGGCCATGCCAAATGGTACGCACGAGGTCAGCATGCAGATGTGCGATATGGTGGTCGCTTGAGATGGTGGTATTGAGGGCGATTCACACCATTTGAGACAACCGGCCTGCGAAATCTCGAAGACAGCAGGTCGTGTCAGCGTTGTATGATGCACAATCAACTGAAATATGGAAACAACAGGGCGGGACAAGATGTAGGTGTCCCGCCCTTTTTCTTTTGCTGATCTCGGGTCCCGAACAGGAGTCATCGCTGGATTACCGGGGGCGGTCTCTTCCCCACCCCGGCTCTTCAACATGTTCCGGACGCTTATGCAGCCACGCATCGTACGCCGGCTCCTGGGTGTGAAGCTGCCGGTCCATGAGCAGGTCGGCCATCTCCTGCCGCACCCCCGCATATTCCGGGTCATCCCAGAGGTTATTCAGCTCACCGGGGTCCTCCTGCAGGTCGTACAGCTCGCCGGTGTAGTCGGCGCCCCAGTTGGCGTACTTGTAGCGCTCCGTGCGGATGCAGTGTCCGGCGTAGCGGCGGTGGTTGTCCATATACTCACACATCACGGCCTCCTGCCCGTCGGTTTGCTCGCCTTCGAGGACCGGGCGGAGGCTTCGGGCGGCCATCTGTGGCGGGATCTCCACACCCGCAAAATCAAGCACCGTCGGGGCAACCTGGAAAGTCTCGGTGAGGCCGTCGAAGCGGTCCACCGGATTGCCCTCCGGCAGTCTCCAGATGGTGGGGATGCGGGTGACCGGCTCGAAGAAGTTACCCTTCCCGAAGCGCCCGAAATGCCCCAGCATCTCTCCGTGGTCGCTGGTGGTGCAGACGATGGTATTGTCCATGAACCCCAGCTCTTCCAGCCGCTGCAGCAGACGCTTCATCATGTCATCAATAAAGGTCATCTCGGCGTGGTAATAGGCATAAAACCGCTGGAGCATCACACGGTCTTCTTCGGTCATCTCATCTGGCCGCTCCCGGCGCATGAACTCGGGCTTGTCTTCGAGCGGATCCAGCCACGTGTCGGGCACCGGCATCTCGTCAATGTCATACATCTGGGCATACCGCCGGGGCGGGTCGCAGGGGCCGTGCGGGCCGCAGAAGCCGACCCATAAAAACCACGGCTGGTCCTGGTCGCGCCGCTCCATGAACTCGATGCCCATCTGGGCAACCCAGTAATCAACGTACTCGTCTTCATCAAGCACATTGATGATCGCGCCGCGCTGCTCTTTGTACTCCGGCTGCTGGCGCTGCTCGTAGATTTCCATGTACGCACCGGGGCGCTTGTTCTCCAGCCACTTCGCGTAGGCGTTGCCCAGCGGGCCGGGACCGATCTCCAGACCGAACGGCTTGGTCCACCGCGCGCCCTTGCCACCACACAGCTCCATCTCGTGGTAGCCCTTCGGGTCCATCATGTGGATCTTGCCCACCGCGCCGGTGCGGTATCCGGCGTCCTGAAGCCGCTCCATGAAGGTCTTTTCCCACGGCGGCAGTGGAGGGGTGGTATCAATTTCCGCTTCCATGTACTGGACACCGTGCTGGTGGGTGTAGCGGCCGGTATGCAGGCACGCGCGGCTGGGTATGCACACGGGGTTCTGGCAGTAGGCGTGGGTAAACAGCGTGCCCCGGTCTGCAAGCTGGTCGAATGTCGGGGTCTGCACGATCTCGTTGCCGGTCGCGCCATACGTGTCATAGCGCTGCTGGTCGGTGGTCATAACAATGAAGTTTGGACGGTCTGCGGCCATGAAATCACCTTCTCATTGCGCCTGTTCAAAGCGCATTTTGTGGACGAGGTCGAGGTAGTAGATGGCATTTTCAAGCGGCACATTCGAGG
>JBKHJK010000340.1:0-3965 GCA_046538215.1 Armatimonadota bacterium | reverse complement strand
GTCAGTTCGGCCCCGGCTTCGAGAACGATATCAGGATGGTTTTGGGCTGCTGTGATGCCCTCGGATAATTCGTCAACAACGTGGTGATCGGTGATAGCAATGAAATGAACGCCGACCGCTGTTGCGGCGTCAAATAGGTCGTTTGCAGTTGCCCTGGCGTCATGGCTTCAGGCAGTTGTCGGCCAGTGCGAGGCAGATCTCACAGACCGTGTCGGTCGTCATGACGCTCCCATGCATGTCGTCGCGGTTGCCGGACATTTCGATGAGTATCGGTGCGCGGCAGCCACGGTCTGCGGCATAGCAGATCAGGTATGGCGCATCGGTCGGGTCCGCTATTCGATCCATGTTCACCTGCTGGTAGTCACCGTTGTAGGGCGCCTGGCATAGGTAGCGGTCGGCAAGCCGATCCCTGATGTCGTCATGAGTGGCGCTGATGAGCGCCTCGTCGCTGCCTGCGGCGGGCATCAGGACGTAGTGGGCGGTGTGAAAATCAATGAGGCCGACGGGACGGAAGCGATCAACGAGTCCCTGGATAATCTGCGTCTCCTTCGCACATGCCGGGCGTGTACCCTTGTAGTTATAATCCCACGGGGTCGCGACATCCTGCGGCATTGGCAACTCCTCCCAGCCGTGGTCGAAGTTGCGGTTGAGGTCAACTCCGCTGCCGTTCTGTCGGGTGAAGTTGTCAAACCCCCACGGATTCTGCACCGGCATGATCACCCAGTGCAGCCGGGTCGGGTCGAAGCCGATCTCTGCGCCCGTGCCCAGAAGCTCCGCCATGCGCACCAGGCCATAACAGTTCTCCCACTCCCATCCATGGATCGCCCCGCCGAGATACACAGTCGGCTTGCTCTCCTCACCGAAGCGCAGTGTGTACATGTCGCGTCCGTCGCAGCATGGCCCCTCATTGACGGTCCGCAACCCGTGGTGAGAGTCGGCCAGATCGTGCATCATCTCAACGAAGTCATCGTAGCAGAGCCGTTCTGGATAGTGCCTGCCGAACCGTACGCTTCCAGCGATGAAATTGCCCGGGAAAAGCCACTTGTTGGTGCTGCCGTGGGAATTGTACCAGGGCCGGTTGGGTGAGAGCATATCCAGCGCGAGGATGCGTCCGTCTTCCACCGTCTCATCAATCATCACCGCGCCGTGATTGACCGAGGAGCGTCCGAGCACCAGCGTGTTTTCATCCTCGACAGGATTGAGGATCTGGCGCTGATACATTTGGTTTCCATAGAGCGGATCAGGAGCGCTGGATACGGTGCCAAACCAGCCGATGCAGTCACCGACGGCAAAACCACGGGTCACGTCACACTCGATCTCGATGCGCATCTGCGGCTCCAGGCGATCGAGCACGTGTGTCTTGGAAAACTGCCAGTCGCGATCGGCCGCATACTCCAGCAGACAGGAGATGACCTGTCCGCCCACCCCTGCGTACTGCCGGATTGCGGTGTAGTCCAGCGCGTCGAGATTCGCGCCATCGTGCACAGCAGTGATAACGTGGCTGAATTCGGCCAGCGTCGCGGCGTCATGTGGCGCCTCAACAAAGTTACGAAACTCGACTCGACCAGGATAGAGAAGTTGGAGATCGGCTTCGAGACGACCCGGGGCGTCCGCAAGCAGCAGGATTGAAAGCTCGGAACGGTTCATAGAATTCTCCCCTGTGTGAGAATGCAGTTAATTCGCCCGGTCCTTTCATCGTGCGACCGCCTCTGTCCTTCCCCAAAGCACGTCAAGAAGCCGCCGGTTTTTCTGGCGTCGGAGGTTTTTGGACTGCGATCACGAATTTTGCACCCTCATCATGCAGTGCGATAATGCGATTCGTCAGGGAATGGTTCACCGTGCAGCTTGGCTACGGACTCACAGGGCTCGGACGTGTCAGCGCCCGGCATATTAATGCAATTGCTGAAATCGAGGACGCACGTGTGGTGGCAGTGGCTGATACCAACCCGGAAAAGGTCGCGCGTGCCTGTGATCGGTGTGGTGGCGACGCCGCCTGCTACGAAGACTACCACGAATTGCTTGCCAATCCGGCGGTGGATGTTGCAGTGGTGATGGTGCCGACACAAATGCACCCGGAAGTGACCGTTGCGGCGCTGGAAGCTGGCAGGCACGTGTATTGCGAGAAGGCGATGGCGGCCAGCATCGGCGGATGCCGCCAGATGATCGAAGCGCGTGATCGCACCGATCGGTTGCTGATGATCGGGCAGTCCACGCGCTTCCGCCCACCCTTCGCAATGGCCCGGCGGCTCATTGACCGCGGAGAGATCGGCGATATCGTGGCGGTTGACGGCGCCTTCACCGGACCTGCCAACACCCCTGAGCAGGGTGCGACCGATTCGTGGCGCTACCGGGCCGAATCCGCCGGCAACGGACATATCATCAATTTCGGATGCCATTACATTGACACCGCACGGTTCCTCTGCGGCGAGGATCCCGTAAGCGTTTCAGCGGTGGTCAACAACCGCTTCAGCCCCGGCATGATCCAGGAGGACCAGTTCTCCGTCATCGCCGAGTGTGACGGTGGTGTCATCATCACCATTGCGATGTACTGCACCCCCGAACCGGTCGCTCAGCAACACCAGGGGCTGACCATCTTCGGTACCGCGGGCGTCATCGAGGCGCTCTGGCGACCCGACAGGGTCATTCTGAAGTTCCGCGATGAAAATGCACGAGAGGTTCCCATGGACCACGATCTTCGTGAAAACTACTGGACGCGAATCCATCGGCAATTCAAAACGGCAATCGAAGAGGGCGGGCCTGTTCCGGTGACGGGCGAGGACGCGATGCGCAACGTCGAGTGGGGTCTGGCAGCCTATCTCTCAAGCACTCGACGCGAATGGGTTGATCTGCCGTTGCCTGATGAATTGGCGGACTACTGCGGACCGCAGCTTGAGCAATCGATTCCCCCAACGCGGGAGTGAGACGCCTCGGAGGCATCAGCCCCTGCAGCAAAACAGCAACGGACAGTCACGGCGATCCGCGTGTCACAGAATGCGACGCAGCGGCTCCGTGTCAAAGTCCAGGGCTGCTTTTTGGAGCAGGGGAGAAATTTGGTGGGTCCGGCAGCGGTTTGTTCAGGTTGTGCTCAGGCGACGGATGGTGAAAAACAGCCCTACTTTCGTATCTCTTTCGCTGCTTAATCCCCTCGCGGTATCCACCGTCTGGCGCAACTGGCGCATGATCGCACCCTGTGGTTTTCGACATCACTGGTTCGTTCGTTGTGCGGCTCAGGCATTGAGGCCCATGGGCGCATCGTGGAATATGCGGGGGTCCATATTTTCAAGCTCCTCAGCGCGGGCTGGAGGGAAGCCCATGTGGGCAAGTATATCTTTGTGGACATCGAGCCCCGGCGCAATTTCCGTGAGCATCAATCCACAGTCGGTGAGTTCGAAAACGGCGCGCTCGGTGACATAAAGCACTCTCTGCCCCGTGTTCGCAGCGTACGATCCGGAGAATGTGACATGCTCCACGTGCTCGATGAACTTCCGATGACGGCCCTCGGCGACGATGCGAAGTTTCCCGTCCTGCACGGCGACCTCCAGCCCGCCGGCAGTGAATGTGCCGCAAAAGACCACCACCGATGCTGTCTGGGTGATGTTGATGAAGCCCCCACAGCCAGCGACGCGGGAGCCGAGCTTGCTGACATTGACGTTTCCGTTCGCATCGGCCTGGGCCATACCGAGGAAGGCGATGTCAAGACCGCCGCCGTCGTAGAAATCAAACTGTGCGGGCTGATCAATGATGGCCGAGGGGTTGGCTGATGCGCCGAAAGACAGGCCGCCTGCGGGAACGCCACCAATAGGACCTGCCTCGACCGTCTGGTTCATCTGCCCGGCGATGCCCTCCTCATTGGCCACCGCCGCAACGCCCTCGGGCATGCCGATTCCCAGGTTGATGATATCGCCCTGCCGCAGCTCCAGGGCTGCTCTGCGGGCGATAATCTTCCGTTCGCCCATGCGCAGTGG
>JBKHJK010000339.1:0-3971 GCA_046538215.1 Armatimonadota bacterium | reverse complement strand
CTGCAGAAGTCCGCATCAGCGGCGTTGATGTTAATGAAGGCGACGAAAGCGGCCTGCGCGTAATTAAGGAGGCCGATGAGTACGTCATCGAGGTGGAGCCCGGAACGTATACCCTGGCCACAGCACAGACATCGTCCGCTGCCGAGACTGTCGAACATGCTGTCGGATCTCTTGCCGACCTGCCGACGCTCGAACCCACCCCGACACAGCAGGCGACAGTACAAGTGCCGGAATGGACGCCCGAATGGAGTACAAAAGCCATAGGACTCGCCTCCTCAGTCGGGTTGCAGTCAGGAGACGGGGGCCTCAGAATCTGGCTTGCCGGCAGAGAGAAACCAGGAGTCAGCGGTTTGACAGTCGAGACATGGGTCAAGCCGGAAAACCTAGACGGCAGTCAGGCAGTTGTCAGTAAATGGAATACGAATAACCAGCGGAGCTTCATGGTGTTGTTGAAGAACGGGAAACCCATCATATGGACATCTCCGGACGGCTCCTACGACAGTCTGGTGACGATTACCGGCGCAACGGAACTGGAGCCCGGCTGGCATCACCTTGCTGCCACCTGGGACGGAGAAACCCTGCGTTTATTCGTCGACGGTGTCGAAGAAGCATCGCAGCAAACACAAAGTATCTTTTCCAGCGGCAACCCAATACTGCTCGGACAATATGCCGGAGGAGGCTACCAGTATCGGGGTCTGTTGGATGATGCTCGCGTATACGATGAAGCTTTGCCCCCGGCAATGATACAACGGCATGCCTCCGCACGGGGGGCCGCCCGGGACACGGGCGATAAACCCACGCCTGTCTGGGCATGCAGCGAGCCTGAAGACACCGAAGAGGAGCAGCTCCACAATGCCTCCTGGATTCAGGTGGGCGAAAACCATGCCCTGGAATTGACACAGGACCGAGCCAGAGTAATCTCCGATACGGCCTCACGGGGCCTCCTGACAGTCGTCGACGAGTCAGGACAGGTGATCACTCGCAAAGAGACGCCAGCGAAAGTGACAGCAGTCTGTCCGGTTCCTGATTCCATAGAGGCCAAGGGTGCGGCGTTCGTAGCCGGTCTCGACAATGACGTGGTAATGGCCCTTGATTCCGATGGTGAGACCCTCTGGACACAGAAGGCCGAGGTACATCAGGAGTTCTGGTACGACGGTCACTGGCGTGCCCCGTGGTTTACGGATCCTCAGCACCAGCATGGAATTAAAGACTTGACGATAGATCGCCTAGATGATGACAGAGCACCTGAGATAATTCTTGGACGGGCCTGCACCGTGGAACTCAGAGCGCTCGACGGTGAGCTGCAGGGCCGCGTGCCGATTAAATGGGGCGATGCTGCCACTCTCCAGACGGTTCCAGACGCAGACGGCGGGCGCGCTGTGCTGGCCGGCAAGTTTGGGAGCGTTGGTCATCCAGGTGTCAGCCTTATCGGACCCGATCGCGAACTCCGGACCAATGACGCCTATGGCGGGCTCCCGGACGGCTACAGCCGAATCACTGGCTGGCACGCCCAGGGGATTTTACATCTCCTGAGTGAAGATCTGGAGAACGACGGACGCGAGGAGCTTATCCTCGTTTGCTGCGGATCCTGGAACGAAATCAGAGTCTACGACGCTCTTACACACGAGCCGAAATGGGCGAAAGCATTCGGCCCCGGCGAAAAAATGGCGAGGTTCATCCCGGACATCGTCACCGCCGACCTGACCGGAGATGGAGCCCGGGAGATTGCTCTGTGCGGTGAAACCGGCTGGGTGTGGGTGTTCTCGGCGAACGGAGAGCTTCTGTGGGCACGCCGTCCTCTCCAGGAGGCCACGGCACTCGCAGCGCTGAATACTGCACAGGGCCAACATCTTGTTGTGGGGAGTGTCAGCGGCAATGTCGTCAGTCTTGACGCTGACGGCAATACGGTGGCGCAGGCGGAGATGCAGAGCCGGATTCTGGACGTCAGTTCGGCCGAAAACGAAGCCGTTATCGTCGTGACAGAAGATGGAACCGTCAGCAGGCTTTCTGCAGAGAACATGCCGGCGGGGCAATAGATAGCGTGGTCCTATCAGCGGTGCTATCCGCGGTTTGTGAACGCCCTGCTTGTCCAGCAATGAATGAGCCAGCAGCCCTTTTCATGAACCAGGTATTCAAACCCAGCGAATGCGCAGACACGTCCCGCCCATAAAGACAGAACCCTACCGGAGTGAATGCCCATGGAACGGAAACGCAGACCGGATCGTATTACGATCGCCGCCGATTGTGCCCTTCCCTATTCCACCGCCGCTGAACGGGCCGCCGAGCTTCTGGGCCTGTCCATCGAGACAGCACAGACGCCGATTGCCGGGGCGCTGAATATCGGCCCGCCGGATTTCGCTGAAAGCTCAGAACCCGCGGCGAGTCTCCTGGCTGAAGCTCCCGAAAACGACCGCTGGGACGTGATTTGCGAGCTTGATCAGGGGGGATGGATTGTCACCGGCGTAACCCCGTTTGCCACGGCTCATGCGACACTGACACTGGTGGACTGGATCCGCTGGGATGAGCCGCTGGATGCGCCCTTCCGCAAGCTGCGGACGTCGGTGCTGCGCTCGATGCAAAACGAGTTCGATGATCTGTCGGCCGGTTTCGCCCGGCTGGCAGATGGCTTTGACATGTGGGAGCACCTCACCGATGCAGTGCGACTGGGACTGCAGACCCAGGAGGTGAATCTCATCGCCGATGCGGTGCCGGTCCAGGTGAGGGAACGGCGGAATTTCGAGGACGTCTATCAGTGGTGGTCCATTTATTCGCCCGCGCTGGATATGTTCGTCGAATCCAGCGTCAATGAAGGCACCTACCGCCCGGCGCTGTTAAAGCGCAACATGGAGAAGCTGCAGTCAACCGCAGAGATGGTCCGGGCGTGGGGAATGACGCCGACCTTCATCGGCTTTGAGCCCCGTGCATGGCCGGAGCGGCTTTTTGACCGTTACCCGCACCTGCGGGGCCCGAGAGTCGATTATATGTGGTATTCGGCCGAGCCGGAGTATGCTCCGGATCCCAATCACCCCCTCGTGCGGCGGCATTACGCGGAGATGATGGAGAAGCTCATGGAAGCGATCCCGGACCTCGGTGTGTTCTCCGTGTGGTCGCAGGATAGCTGCGCGGGCTTTCCGTGGGCGAAGAAGTTGTACCCGGAGGCGAACGGACCGATACAGGTGCGGAAGATGCCTATCGAAAAGACCGTGAGTGAGTTCATGAGCCTGCTCGCTGAAGTGGGTCAGGCCGTTAATCCGGAGCTGAAGGTCACGCTGTGCACCACATGGTTTGAGCAGGATGAGCCGGAACGAATCTGGCCCGTTCTGCCCGAAACTGTCGGGGCCAGCCAGACCATCGGCTGCGATCCGGATACCGGAAAACACAACTGGGAGCCGGTCCGGACGATGCGTGAAAACGGCATAGAGCCGCAGATGCAGATCGAAGGCCTCAGCAACTGGTGGAAGCCGCTGGGGCCGATGCTGGGCTTTCCCTTCCCCTATCTCGCCAGTGACCGGCTGTGTGATATCGTCACTGAAGGCCAGGTGAAGGACCTCGTCCTGCGCGGCGGCTTCACCTCCGGCGTCTTCGTGCCCTATTTCATCAACAACGAGGTCATCCGCGCCTTCCAGGCGGAGGGTCTGGGTTTGGATGTGGATGCCCTGCTGCAGCGGCGTGCACAGCAGTGGGCACAAAGCGATGATGAGGCTTCTGCAATGGTGGAGGCGTGGGGGCTGTGTGATGAGATCGTCCGCAACATCCGCGTGTTGTCGTGGCCGATGAACTTCGTCTCCGGACGGACGCTGTGGCGCAAGCTCGTCAAGCCCGTCGTGCCCGATCAGACGCAGCTTGAACAGGAGGATTACAGCTATTACCGGGATTTTGAGTACATCGTCCATCCCGATGACCCGGCGTGGTGGGATAACTTCTACATGGGCTATCGGCAGATGGTCTCAGATGAGGCCGCGCGCGAGGGC
>JBKHJK010000338.1:0-3973 GCA_046538215.1 Armatimonadota bacterium | reverse complement strand
GAGTACGTGGAATACCACCGGGACTTTCAAAACGGCGTGCGGGACATCAGGACCTGCACCTCCGACGATTTCATCCACTGGACAGACCCGGAGTGGCTGGATTACGGGGAAGCACCGCCCGAGCACCTGTACACCAATGCGATAATCCCCTATTTCCGCGCCCCGCACATTTACCTGGGATTTCCGAACCGCTTTGTGCCGGGCCGGACGAAGGTGCCGGAGCATTCCAACAAGGGGATCAATGATGCGGTGTTGATGAGCAGCCGCGACGGCCTGCACTTTGAGCGCTGGCAGGAGGGGTGGCTGCGACCGAGCACCGACCCGAAAACATGGACCGACCGCAACAATTACGTCGCCTGGGACATGGTGCCGACATCTGATTCAGAAATCAGTATGTACTGCAACGAGCATTACCGCTATCCCACCCAGCGGCTGCGGCGGCTGACCATCCGAACCGACGGCTTCGTGTCACTTCACGGCGGATCGGAGGGCGCCGAGGCGATCACCCGCCCCCTGCAATTCACCGGCAGCCGCCTGGTTATCAATTACGAGACCTCGGCCGTCGGATCGGTTCGGGTGGGGCTGTGTGATGAGTCCGGAGAGGCGTATCCAGGCTTTGGCCTCGCCGACTGCCCGGCCATCTACGGCAACGAAATCGCCCACACCGTTAGCTGGGAGGAAGGCTCCGACGTCAGCGAGCTGGCGGGCAAACCCGTTCGCTTGCGCCTGCGAGTGTGTGATGCGGATATCTATTCCTTTCAGTTCACCGCCGGTGACGATGATGAAGAGAAGGATTGACGAAGGGTTCCGCGAAAAGCATGGTGGACTGACCTTTTTTTGTGGAGGTGTGTTGATGAAGAAGCTGATCGTTGTGATGGCCGCATGTGTCATAGCCGCCGTCGTGTGGGGCCAGCCGGCGCTGTACCGGGTGCAGGCGAACGTCAAGGCTTCGCTTACGTTCCCTGATGGTGATGAGATCAAGAGCGTGGAATACGTCAGGGGCGATACCGATATCCAGCCGGTCGAGTTGAACCGTTCCGACGGCCTTGTCAGCTTCGACATCACCCCGCACATGCTCACCGACGGCAGCACGATACTGGTTTTCAACCGCCCGCCCGGAAAGCATCTGTCAGATCGCACTCCACCAACCTTTGAGCGAATTGTCATTGACCGCCGCCCGGTCCACGAGCGCCCGACACTCATGCTGCCCTATGTGCCCGGGGAGGTTGATATGACGATCAGCGATCCCTCCGGCATCTCCTCACGCGGCCTGCAGGTTGCAGTTGACGGCAGCCGCGCGGAAGCAGACACTCTCGCTGTCGAACGCTTCGACCTCGGGCGGCGCTGGGAGATCACCTATCAACCCGCCGCTCCAGAGACGATTCAGAACGTGACTGTGACCGCCACCGACCGGTCGCTTCTGGAGAATACCTCCCGGTTTTCGCTGGTGATCGAGCGAGCTTTCGAGCGGCTGTCGGGCGATTACAGCGGCGGGGAGGCGGTCAGGCTCACGCAGGATACCGCTTTTCTGGCAAAACACGTGGAGCTTGCCGCCGGTGAGTATGAAGTCGAGCTGATCGCCAGTGGACCGTCCAGCGGGGCGAATTCGCTGTGGATCGAGATTGACGGCAAGCAGCAGCCCGACCCGGTGCATCTGCCGGTGCAGGAGCTGGGTGTGGCCAGCCGGCAGGTGGAGATTGATCCACAGCGACTGCCGCGGTTCACGATACCCGAGGACGGCGAGCATACGCTTGTCTTCACGTTGCGTGAGGGCCCGGACCCGACCGTGGACTGTGTGCGGATCCTGCAGGATGGACGGCAGATCGCCGCATACGAGGCCGAAGACATGCTCCCCGCCTTCCCGAAACCGTGAGTACGGGACGATCTTCCGGCTCCCGGCTCAGGTGACCCGCATATCCAGCACTCGTGGCCGCGGCGGATTGTTTCTGCCGCGGTATTTTTTTACGAAGTGTCTGGCGAGGTAATATCCCGCTGCAAAGCCCCCGATATGCGCCCAGAAGGCAATGCCCATGGTGGTGCCGATGGAGCCGAGACCCGAAAAGATCTGGAAGATGAACCAGATACCAATGAACAGCTTCGCGGGCAGGTCAACGACGGTGAAAATGATGAAGATGGGTACCAGAGCCCGGACGGCGGCGCCTGGGAAGGTGACATAATAGGCCCCCAGCACACCCGCGATCGCCCCGCTTGCCCCAACCATCGGCACGTTCCCGAACAGCGTGACAACGCTGTGGGCCAGTGTTGCGATGACCCCGCACAGCAGGTAAAAGACGAGGTATCGCCCATGCCCCATGCGATCCTCGACGTTATCGCCGAAGACCCACAAAAAGAGCATGTTGAAAATGATATGCAGAAAATCCCCGTGCATGAACATGGAGGTGATAAGGCGGAGAAATATCGGCACGACGCCTATGCTGGCCCAGGCAGCGGGAGTGACCAGGTGGCCGGGCACAAAGGCCCATTCCTTCAGCATATCGCCTGAGACAAGCTGGAGGATGAACACAGCAACGCAGGCGACGATGATTGCGATATTGACGTAGGGTGTCTGCCTGGAACGTATATTATCTTTGAGCGGGATCATAGGCTTTCAGGGTTTGAAGACGGCAATGCGATCTGGTTCGTTCGATACATTCTCGAGTGAGGTTCTCGGTGCCCGTTGACTTGTCGTAAATGGCTGTGCTATATTTCTACTGCGTACTCTTTGAGTCTGCCAGCGAACCGTCCCGGACCAAACGAAGAGAGGTGCCCTGGACGATGTCCAGATATGTCACAGGCCTGCTTATTATAGCACTTACTGCTCTGACCGTGGTGGTATGCGCAAACACCGTGACGGTTTCTGCAGGAAGCCAGCTCGGAATTACCATAGACTCATCCGAGCCAGTCGTCAAGCTGACTGATTCTGCGGCAGTCCGCGGCGATATCCTCATGCAGCCCTCAAAAGCTCTTCCCGGCGGCGAGGTCAGCTTCTCAATTGATGGCAGTCTCAGGCATATCAGCGACCTCCGGATGCCCGACTATGCCCTGAATACCAGGTCGCTGGCGGACGGCATTCACGAGGTGCGGCTTGACTGGACCGAGGGTGGAAGGCTTCTTGCCTCCACCGGCTCCATCCCACTGCACGTGTATAACTCCACCAGCCAGGCACTCTTCTCCCAGGCCCGCGGTCCGGCGGCACCGGACTTCTTCAAGCTCAAGCGCAAGGTCATGAAGCGCGAAATTGTCTGGTTCAATGGCCGGGAGGCGGATCTGGAGAAACACGGCTTCATCCGCAATAAGCGCGTGTACATTACGCTCACGGACCTCATCCGCCATATCGGCGGAGGCATCATCTGGGGCCCGAGCCAGGATTACATCGAGGTCCATCGCAACAACATGGTGGTGCGAGTTTTCCCGCACAGCTCCAGAATACTGGTTGACGGCAATCCCCGACATCTCGATCGCGCCACGACACGAAAGCAAAACCGGCTTTACGTCCCCGTCCGGCCGATGTGCGAGCTTTTCGGAGTCGGCGTGGACTGGGAGAAAGACATCAACCGGGCGCTGGTTAATTTCTCTGGATGATGCAGGCCGACGTCCCAGCCCGGCAGCATCTGCATTCAATACACGCACGACGCCCCCTGGCAACCGATACCAGGGGGTTTCATCTGCAGGCAAATACCCATGAACTACCGTGCGGCGACGGATCCGGACATTTCCGTTAGACCGGCGCATTCGTTCGTGCGTCCCGTCAGGCCTGCAGGACAACTGCTGGTCGGTGTGCTTCTCATCGCTCTTGTTTTCGCAGTGGCGAATATCCGCCACTTTTCCCTCAACGGCACTGCTGTCACCACCCTTGGCCCCATCACCGGCGGCGACTGTGCGGCGATGATCGGTGCCGACCTGCAGCCGGGTGATCTGCGCAGCATTTCCGGGGAGGTTCTCATCTCCGGCGGCGGCGAGCCCGGGACGATCC
>JBKHJK010000337.1:0-3975 GCA_046538215.1 Armatimonadota bacterium | reverse complement strand
GCTGAAAAGGGCAGCTTCACCGTCTCGATGGCGATCCCGGCGTGATGCAAAAGCCATGCCGCGAGGATCGCCGCCAGCGCGCGGAGGCCACGTACCGGCTGGATCTGATCGGTTATGGCGCCGATGATAAACACGATGAGCCCGGATAGCCACAGCCACAAAAGTTTGTCTGCGGCGTCGCCGGTCGCCGCCGGCATGAAAACAACCCACCCGGCCAGAAGAGAAAGCAAAAGCACGATGCCGGTGAAATCTGAGGCGGCATAGGGGCCTCCCGGTTTTGCCAGCCGCCACCGCTCAAACAGGTAGATGGCGGCCGACAGGAGCACGGCGGTGGCAAAAGTCACGATACAGGGTTTAATCATCACAGACACCCGAAGGGACCGTCATGTTCCGATATGCCAGCTGCTCAGATATTCCTCCTGCTCGGGTGTGAGCTCGTCAATACTGATGTCCATGCTCTGGAGCTTCAATGCGGCGACCTCTCGATCTATATGGTCGGGGACGGAGTGTACCGCAATCTCCAGCTTCCCGGTCTCAGCGACGTACGCGGCACACAGCGCCTGGTTTGCAAAGCTCATGTCCATGACAGCGGCAGGATGTCCTTCGGCGGCGGCCAGGTTCACCAGGCGGCCTTCACCCAGGACGAAGATCCGGCGGCCGTCATGGAGACGGTATTCATCGGTTTCATGACGCACTCTCCGGCATTCCTCCGCCATCTCCGACAGCGCGTCAAGGTCAATCTCCACATCGAAATGGCCGGCGTTGCACAGAATCGCCCCGTCCTGCATGACCTCGAAGTGCGGCCTGCGGATGACACTGGTGTCGCCGGTGACGGTGACGAATACGTGGCCGATCTGGACGGCCTCAGCAATCGGCAACACGCGGTAGCCGTCGAGGGCAGCCTGCAGCGCGCGCAGCGGCTCGACCTCGACAATGATCACGTGTGCTCCCATTCCTTCGGCACGCATGGCCACACCGCGCCCACACTGCCCGTATCCACACACGACGACATTGCGGCCCGCCAGCAGGATATTGGTGGCCCGGAGAATGCCGTCAATGGTACTCTGGCCGGTGCCGTAGTAGTTGTCGAACAGGCGCTTGGTGTCGGCGTCGTTGACCGCGATGATCGGATACTGCAGGGCGCCCTCTTCGGCCATCGCCCGAAGGCGGATGACGCCGGTGGTGGTCTCTTCCATGCCGGCCCTGATGTTGGGGATGAGGTCCTGCTTTTGTGAGTGAAGCGTCGAGATGAGATCTGCGCCGTCGTCAATGGTGATGGTGGGCTCCAGATCCAGCACGGAATCGATATGGTCGTAGTAGGTGTCGCGGTCCTCGCCGCGGATTGCGAAGACACCAATATCAAGTTCAGTGGCCAGCCAGGCGGCGACATCGTCCTGCGTGCTGAGCGGGTTTGATGCGCACAGACGCACCTCCGCGCCGCCGGCAACCAGCGTGCGCATGAGGTTCGCGGTTTCGGTGGTGACGTGCAGGCACGCTCCGATGCGCTCTCCTGCAAGCGGCTTTTGTTCTTCAAAACGGTTTCGCAGCTGCCGAAGGACGGGCATCTGGGTATCGGCCCACTCGATTCTCAATGCGCCTTTTCCCGTCAGCTGCGGATCGGCAATATCGTGACTCATAGGTGATCACTCCTGAAAACACATTTTACAGCACTGCGGTGGAGGTGTGACAGTTGGCGGCGGATGCAGGGAATAGCTCTGTTGCCCGGAATTAATAAATATCAGCTCAATTTTGCGTACGCGTCAATGATATCGTGCAGACGCCTGACCGTGTCGGTGTCAATGTCGGATGCGTCTGTGACAAGCTGCTGCACATAGTATGAGGTGATGGCGGCGCCGGTGCGGCGAGTTGCCGCCATGATGGAGCTGAGCTGCATAAGGACATCAACCGCATCTCGGTCTTCGCGGAGCATCCGGCTGACGCCGCGTATCTGGCCTTCGATACGGCTGAGACGGTTGATAATGGCTTCCCGTGAAGCCCGATCATCTTCTGCAGTCATTGTGATACACCTTCAATTGGCAGGATGGCCAGCACTCACGGGCAGTTTGGGTGCGGCATCACGTATTCCGGTGCGCCGGCCCGGAGAACGGCAGTTCGTTGACAACGTCGGATATGATACCATATAATGCCGATGTCGAAAAACCGCTGGAGAAGGCGCGAAGGGAGCGCAGCCCGATGGGCAAAAGCCGGTCTCTCTGTGCACTTGTCATGCTTGTTACGGCAATCTTGCTAACAACGACACAGGCCTACGTCGCAGCCCAGCCCAACGAAGACTTCACTCAGGGTGTACAGTTTTTCGAAGACGGGCAATACGAACGTGCCATTAATCAACTGCAGCGGGCCACAGAAGCCCAGCCCGACCTGCAGTCTGCGTGGTACTATCTGGGACGGGCGTATCTGCAGATGCCCCAGCCTGATTATGAGGCGGCACTGAAAGCATTTGACGCCGCCGTCAAGATCAACCCTCACCGCCCGGGCCTCAGACTATACATCGGAAAAGTTTACGAAGATCAGGGCGCCTATGAACAGGCCATCCAGGTCTATCAGGAAGAGCTGCGCCTGAGGCGGGGGAAGGATGTTGGAGACGTCAAGCGCGCTCTCGGCAGGGTCTATCACCTCGCCGGAAAAACCTCCCAGGCTATCCAGACGCTGGATGTCCTCGTGCGCGACAATCCCCAGGATGTGGAAGCGTTGTATTACCTGGGGCTGGCTGAAACGAAGATGAAGGCCTACGACAGAGCCATCGAGCATTTGAAAAAGGCCGAGGAGATCTGCAAATCATACAGTTCTCTCTCCTCGCGGTTAAGCAATCCCGACATCACACCGGCCGAGCAGCGGCGCATGAGGGAGGAGGGCTTAACCGAGGAGTATCTCGCGCAGCACTACGGGAGTGCCGAAAACTTCGTTCGCGAATTGGGACACTGGCCCGAATTGAATAAGGCTCTGGGTGACGCCTATAAGGGTGCCGGAAAATGGCCACAGGCCCGCACCGCCTACCGGGATATGCACGATCTCAACCAGGGGGGGAATCCGGCAGATCCTGAGCCAGATGTACTGGTGGCAGAAGCACTGCTGCTCAACGCCCAGGAAGTT
Organism: Armatimonadota bacterium; assembly: GCA_046538215.1. Classification (GTDB taxonomy): domain Bacteria; phylum Armatimonadota; class Zipacnadia; order Zipacnadales; family UBA11051; genus JBKHJK01. The sequence continues at coordinate 864 of JBKHJK010000337.1, read as the reverse complement.
TTCTACAACCAGGGGGCTCTTTTTCAGACCATCTCCATTCTCGATGGTGGGCTGGAAGCTATCGAAAAGGCCCTCGAGAAGAACGAAAATTTCGCCCCGGCACACAACATCCAGGGCGCGATCTATCTTTTCCAGGCTCAAACATATATCAGCCGGCCCGACCTGGGTATCGAATCTCACACCTATGCCGATGCCATTGAAGCGTTCAGAAAAGCCGTATCACTGCGGAATGATTACTTCGATGCATTGAGCAATCTCGGCCTTGCCCTGGCGGATGTCGGACAGGTAGATGAAGCGGTTGAGACTCTTGAGCAAGCTGTGGAGTTGAGACCCGACAGCGCTCAAGCGAGGGCGAATCTTGCTAAAGCGTATCTCGGGCAGGAAGATGCAGAAAACGCGATTGAGCAGGCCCAGACAGCGCTTAGCAAGGATCAGGACAACTACGAGGCCCTCATGGCCGCCGGACTTGTTGATTTCATGTATCGCAACCGCATGGGCTCCGCAATAGACTATTTCTCCAAGGCCATTGAGGCGAACCCTGGAAGATACGAGGCCCATCTGCATCTGGGCAATGTCTTCTTCCAGATGGAGTCGTGGTATCGTGCGCGCGATGAATACTTCAAGGCCCTGCAGAGTATTCCGCGGACAGTGGTTGCCAGTGCCGCCAGCGAGCGGCCGTATATCAATTATCTCATCGGTCACACCTATCATCAGACGAGGCGTTATGACAAGGAGATCGAGTACCTGAACAGGGCGCTGGCAGTGGAGCCGAACTACCTTGCTGCGCTGAGGCAAATCGCACGCGCATACGAGGCGGACCGACAGTTCGAGGCCGCGAAAGTTGCCCTGCAGAACGCTTTGAGG
>JBKHJK010000336.1:0-3985 GCA_046538215.1 Armatimonadota bacterium | reverse complement strand
CCGGTGACCTGCTCCGATTCCAGGCGCTGCTGCATAACCGGTTGGATGCGCTCGGCCTGCATCGCTTTCATCCTCCACCGGTCGGCCGGATACGCGAAGGCGAGAATGAGGGAGACGTACCCGCACACCAGCACCACCTGCACCACAACCGCGATGATCCGAATGATCCTCTGCTTGCGGTCCGGGGTGCGCTGGTCTTCAAGCCACTCCTGCAGATCGAACGCCTCGCCCTTCATTCGCGCCGCCCAGACCTGGAGTGTAAAAAACGCCCCGAGGAATTGATGATGGAAGCGCTGGAGGAACACGCCGAGGAAAACAGGCCCAAGGAAAACTGCGGTGAAACCCGCCGTCATAGGATATGAAGTCCGGGTGAGTGCGAAATAGGTTCCGCCCACGAGTACTGCCTCAGCGGCCATGACCACTGCCCAGAACCAGTGCGCTCCCCACAGCATCTGCTGTTTGTGCTCAAAATCCCGCTGCTGCCGGAGATAGTGTACGGAGACAAGCCCCAGGGCGAGGATGATGCCAATGACCAGAACCAGGCCCGCCAGCGCGTCCGGTGCAAGGACACGCTCCAGAAAGCCCGCCACCAGCTCGTCCTGCGACGCTGTCACCGTATTCTGCTGCATGGCTCCAACCCGCCCGGGTTGTGTAGCGTTGAGGGCTTACTTCAGCCGCCAGCGGACGTACCAGATGCCGCCCGGCTCCTGTGAGAAGGCCTCGGCGTCATGCCCGGGGCGCTCCTTGAGGTTGGCGTAGAAGACGGTCAGGATTTCCCCCCGACCGAGTTCCACCGAAACGGGATAGCCCATGTCACACGGTTCATCGAAATCGTAGAGGGTGATGATGTTGTCGGTGTCCCACGTTTCGCCTTCGTCGTACGAAAGCACCGCGCGGATGCTGTAGGGGTCCCTGCGGTGTCCGTAGCACGACAGCGTGGCGCCTGATTGAAGCTGAATTAAATGCGCCGGATAGCCCCAGATGTCGGTTTTCTGCAGCTCCGTCCAGGTGCGGCCCCCATCGTCGGAGGTCGCCTGGTGCAGGTACATATCATCATCACTGGCTCGCTTCATGCGGTAATGCACCAGCAGATGATTCGAGGAGGTTTCGACGATGTGGTTTTCGTTAAAGGGTATCTGGCCGGATTCATCGGGCTTCGGCCCCTGTATCTCGCCGATCTTCTTCCAGCTATCGCCCCTGTTGCGTGATTCAAAGACCTCGGAGACGCCCTCCATGTTGGCGGTCCCTGCGTACACAAGCCGACCGTCTGCAGTTGCGGCCGGTCCGGCGTGATGGCCTGCGGGAGTTTTGAGGGCCTCGCCCCACGTGTACCCGCCGTCCTCAGAGCGCACCATCCACCCCTGCCTGACTTCATCGGTCAGGCCCATCCGCTCGATGCGCCCGCGCCACCGGTCGCGCCACGGCTGGGGGATGCGGTCGGTGTCGCCAACGGTGCGCACGAAGGTCGTGGAGGTGAACCAGCTCAGCACAACCGTGCCATCGGGCATTGTGAGCAGGCTGGCATCACGGTCATCGAGCTCGCTGTTGTACACCACCTGTGGAAGGTGCCACGACTCCCCGCCGTCGTCCGAATGAATGACCACCTCGCGGCCAACCGGGTCAACGTGGTACTTGCGCTCGGATGCAGAGACGATGACATGCTCATCGTTCACTTTCGTAATACCGGGCCAGCCGTACATCTGGTCGGGCCGGGATGCGACAACACCGTACTCGAAGTCCGTGGCTTTCAGCATGATTGACGCTCCTCTGTAAAAATGGCGGCTCGCAGATAATAACAGCCGGATACGCCGGGGTGTGAATTGATTCAGATGAGACGATTCATCAGAGGGCGGCAAAATACCTGCTTCGGGGGTTTATGGCCTAAAAAGAAAAAAACCGCGGAGAGCGCCCCGCGGGACGGATTATTTCGTGATGCATTCAGTTTCTTTTATGTTAAAGTGCGGGGCGCTCTCCATACCATCCTGCCCGCTCTTGGTGTATTAATGATATACCCCATGTTCGCAATGCCTAAACATACTTGTGTGCTGTAAGCGACATTATCCTGAAGGGGACGCGGCTGTGGGCCTCGAAGTAACACTCGCGAAAGCCAATTTCCCACGAGACGGTGATATTCATGAGCGGGCCGGGATACGATCTGCAGCTTGAGGCCATCCGCAGCGGCTATGACGGCGAAACCTGCTGGGTGCAGGCACGCGCCGGGATCGTCCCCGAAGGGGGCGAGGACATGCAGCCGGCGGTGGTTGTGACCATGCAGAAGCTGCTTTTGAGCGCCTCCGACGTTTTCTGGGGGTTGAACGAGATGCGCACCGATGACCTCGGCGAAACCTGGCGCGGACCCGTCAAGCACGGCACCCTCGCCCGACGTAATGAGCCCGGTGGCATCGAAGTGGTCTTCAATGACGCCGAGCCGATGTGGCACGCGCACACCGGAAAGCTGCTGGCCACCGGCCACTGCGCCCGGTATATCGGCGATAAGCTCATGCCCGATCCCCGGCCCCGGCAGGTCTCCTATGCGGTGTATAACGCCCGCGATCGCGCATGGGAGCCGTGGAAGACGCTCGATATGCCCGACGAGGAGCGGTTCTTCTCCGCAGGATCAGGCTCCGGACAGCGCGTGGACCTGCCGGACGGCACCATCCTCCTGCCCGTCTATTACCGCCCGCCCACCGATGATTCGTGGAGCACGTGTGCGTATTCGTCGGTGATACACTGCGATTTCGACGGCCATGATTTGCGCTTCTTGCAGGTTGGTGATGAGCTGACGGTCCCCGAGCCGCGGGGCCTGTGCGAGCCGTCGCTGACGTGGTTTCAGGGACGCTATTACCTGACCATGCGCAATGATGAGCGCGGGTACGTCAGCGCCGGGGATGACGGCCTGCGTTTCTCAGACCCCGAGCCGTGGCGCTTCGATGACGGCGAGGAGCTCGGGAGCTACAACACCCAGCAGCACTGGGTCACCCACTCCGACGCGCTGTACCTCGTTTATACGCGCCGGGGCCTGGACAACGATCACGTCATGCGCAACCGGGCACCGCTGGTAATGGCACAGGTGGATCCCGAGAGCCTCCGGGTCATCCGCGAGACTGAAAAGGTGGTGGTCCCCGAACGCGGCGCCCGCCTGGGGAACTTCAGCACAACCACGGTGAATGAGGACGAATCATGGATCATCGCCGCCGAATGGATGCAACCCGCCGGCTGCGAGGAATACGGCAGCGACAACACCATCTGGGCCGCCAGAATAAACTGGCATGAACCGAACCGGATACTGGAGGGCGAGGATCCGCGGCCGGGTTAAGGGCGCTTACGGTTATTGATCCGGAAAATGCTCCGACATCGTCGCCTTGAGATCGGCTCCGTCGAGGGCGGTGACATCGGTATGTTCGTCCGTTGCGCGGGCGGCGGCGAGAGCGGCGGCGGCGCCGATGAACATGCAGGTGGGCATGATCCGAAGGGAGCCGTGGGCGGGGCGGTCGGCGGAGATGCTCCGGCCGGCCACCAGCAGGCCGCGTACGTCCTGTGGCAGGAGGCTGCGGTAGGGGATTTCGTACCAGTCGCCCGGCGGCGGCTGAGTCGAGTGGACGTACTCGAGGGTGAAGGGGAAGTAATGTGGCTTCGGTTCGTGGATATCGCACCAGAACCACGCCGGGACCACCCCGTCGTCGAACTTTCGCCCGGCCAGCACATCGTCCTTCGTGAGGGTGTAGTGGCCCACGATGCGGCGGGATTCGCGGATTCCCAGGGCGTCCGGGAAGCGCTCGATGCGGCAGTCCTCGTATCCGGGCAGGTGCTTTCGGCAAAAGCGCACGATCTGCAGCATCGCCCTGTGGCTTTGCTCAAGCGCCCGGCTGACCTGCGCGGGATCGGTGGCGTCCACCTCTTTGAAATCCCAACGGCCGATGTACAGCCCGCTTTCGGGATCGAAGGGGAAGCTCTCCGGCGGATGCTCGGCGAGGCCGTCGGGGAC
>JBKHJK010000335.1:0-4002 GCA_046538215.1 Armatimonadota bacterium | reverse complement strand
CCGCTAACCTGAACAGCACGATCTACAATGTGCCGCTCTCGCACCCGTACCCCCCCCGATTTTGTGAGGAGATCGCGTCCGGCGTGATACCCTGCGGGCGCGAAAGACACCGCTGGATGCAGCAGATCTGAACGCTGCCGGGAGGCGTTGCATGTCAAATCGGGACAGAGCGCGTGTGCTGGTCGTTGACGATGATGAGGGCGTCCGTGCGGTGTGTGAGGAGATACTGGCCCGTTCAGGGTGTGAGGTTGTTGCCGCCGATTGTGCGGAAACTGCCTTCGAGTTGATGCAGACCGATGAGTTCGACGCATTTGTCGTTGATCTGGTTTTGCCCGGCATCAACGGTCTCGGTGTGCTGCGGAGGGCTCGGAACATTCATCCGTCGGCGGTCACCATCGTCATCACCGGCTACGCATCACTGGATACGGCGATGGAAGCGGTGCGGCTGGGGGCGTACGACTACATTCGCAAGCCGTTTGAGGCCGAGGAGCTGCTGGGGGTTGTCCGACGCGGGCTGAAACAGCGCGAGCTGGCCCAGCGCAATGAGCAGCTTCTGGAGGAGCTCGATGCTACCAACCAGCAGCTTCTGGAGACGAAACAGCAGCTTGAAAACCGCGTCCAGATGACCTCCGAAAAGCTGGAGACGTTCATCGAGCTGGGCCAGCAGCTCGCCACCTCCGACGGCGTCCTGTCGAGCCTGACCCACATTGTCAGGGCGGCGGTTCAGCTCTCCGGGGCAAAGACCGGCGCGATCTTCGTCCGGGCCAATGACGGATACGACTGCGTTTTCGCCCTCGGTGAGGCTCGCTCGGATCTGGAAAACGTGCATCTGCAGGCCGGGGAATACGCGCTGCAAAAAACCGTTTCCGGCCACGGCCCGGTGCAGGTGGAGAATCTCCTTGCCTCGCGGGAGGAACCCAACGACCTGGGAATGCTCGGGCTGGCGTCGTCAATGGCGCTTCCCCTCACGCACCAGCAGCGCCAGGGGGACGTGCTGGCGCTCTTCGACCATCCGGAGCCCCAGGTGCGGGAGATGGAAATGAGCCTGCTACGCGTGCTGGCGGCGCAGGCGGCCGGACTGCTGGAAACCGTCGAGCTTCGCTACCGTGCCGGCGATCAGACCACTGATGGCTTTGTCGAAATCTCGGAAATGCTATAGGCGGCACACTCCAAATGCCGACAGAACAACAATCATGGTGGCGAACCTTCTTCGAAAGCCCCGACTCTCTGCCCCTGTCGTACTTTCCAGAGCCGGAAACGACCATGGCGGAGGTCGAAGGGATCGAAGATTTGCTTCAATGGGGCGCTCATCCGAAAATCGCCGACGTCTGCTGCGGATATGGACGCCACCTGGTTCCCCTGAGGATGCGGGGACACGATGTTATCGGTGTGGATATTTCACAGATGATGCTGGATATTGCGGACTTCCGCGCCCGGCAGGCAGGAGTGGACATCACGCTCGTGCAGGGGCTTGCACAGAGACTCCCCTTCACCGATGACGCCTTTGACGTGATACTGAATCTTTTCAACAGTCTTGGGTATATGGACGATCCGGAGAATCAGGCGGTGCTGACGGAAGCGTCGCGGTGCCTGAAATCCGGCGGCCGGTTCATGCTGGAGACGCGCAACAAAAAGTTCCAGATTATCTACGCGCCGTACAACACCACGGTGTCACTGGCCAGCGGCGAGCCGGCGACGGTGCGGTGCTATTATGACGCCGATACCGACCGCCTGAACTCCGTGTGGACGAATCCGGAGGACGAGAACGATGTCTATCACCGGGCCTCAATCCGGCTGTACGCACCCGGGGAGCTCGAGGAAATGCTGCGGCTCGCCGGATTTGAAGTTAATGCCCGTCTGAGCTCCTACAGTGGCAATACCTTCGAGGGGTTCGAACGCCAGCTCATCTATCTGTGCACCAAAAGATGAATCAGCGCCAGTTTCGCAGCCAATTCCGCACCCAGTCTGCGATGTCGGAAATTCTTGGCGTCAGCACAATCCATGCCACAAGCAGGAGGAGATTCCAACCGGTGAACCCTCCTGTCTGACCTGCCATATCATGCACGGCCCATCGCCCTTTCAAACGTATGTTCGTCGAACAACGGTTTGATTATAGGGGTGCAGGTCGTGTATGTCAAGAGAATATTCGAAAATATGTTCGATAATAAGTTCCACGAAAAGAGAAGGAGTGGCCGCATGTACAAGATAGCTGTGTTACCGTGTGATGGAATCGGGCCCGAGGTCGTCGCCGAAGGGCTAAAAGTCCTGCAGGTCGTGGCCGAGGCACACGATATCGCCTACGAGACGGTGGAATATGATATCGGCGCCGAACGCTACCTGAGGACAGGAGAGATCCTGCCGGATTCAGTCAAGGATGAGCTCGCGCAGACCGACGCGATTTACCTCGGCGCCGTCGGACATCCCGATGTCGCCCCGGGTGTTTTGGAGCACGGCATCCTTTTGACCCTGCGCTTTGAGTTCGACCAGTATGTCAACCTCCGCCCCGTGAAGCTGTATCCCGGTGTGGAAACTCCGCTTGCCAACAAGGGCCCCGAGGACATTGACTTCATGGTCGTCCGGGAAAACACCGAGGGCCTCTACGTCGGCATGGGGGGCAGCATGAAGAAAAACACCCCCGACGAGGTCGCCACCCAGATGGCCACCTACACCCGCAAGGGCACCGAGCGAGTGATCCGTTACGCATTCGAGTTGTGCCAGCGCCGGGATGATGAAAAGACGCTGACACTCGTTGACAAGGCGAACGTGCTGACCCACGGGCACGATTTGTGGCGGCGGACGTTTGCGCAGGTCGGCGAGGATTATCCCGACATCGAGCGGGAAATGCAGTTTGTGGACGCCTGCTGCATGTGGTTTGTGAAGAACCCTGAATGGTACGACACCGTGGTCACCTGCAACATGTTCGGCGACATCATCACCGATCTGGGCGCCATGATCCAGGGCGGCATGGGTGTGGCCGCCGGCGGGAATATCAACCCTGACGGCGTGTCCATGTTCGAGCCGATTCACGGATCTGCACCGAAACATGCAGGGAAGGGCAAGGCCTCCCCGGTCGCAGCTATCGCCGCAGTGGGCATGCTTCTGAATGAGATTGGAGAAACCGAGGCGGGTGAGGCCGTTGACAGAGCCATCGAAAAGGCTCTCGCCACCGGCAATGTCCCCGTGGTCACCGCCCCCGAAGGCACCACGCAAAAGAGCGGCGACCTCATCGCCGAAATGATCGAGTAGCAAAGGCTGTCTGTTGATGGATCACCACCGGAGCGCGATCCTTTCGTGCTCCGGTTTTTTTGGTGCCACATTTTTAGAAGGTCTCCGCCCCCGGAGTCGTGAATGCCTTCTGCAGATTCGTTGCAGTGCGCACTGATGAACAGATGGTCCTGTTCTACCAAACATTGAAAGACTGCACAGAGATTAACGGACGCACCGAGGAGAGATCCAGATGACGCAAAATTCGGATGAAGACAGACTGAAAATCGGCTGGGCGCAGGCCGACATCACGCCGGAGGATCCCGTCATAATCACCGGGCAGTTCCACGCGCGTGTTTCGGAGGGTGTCCGCGATCCCATCACCGCCACCGCCCTCGTGCTTGATGGAGGTGATGAAAGCGTCGTGTTCATAAGCTGTGACCTCGTCGCCATTGGGGATGCTTTGCATGAGGCGGTAAGTGAACGTCTGGGCACACACGGTCCCGGGCAGGCGGCGCTCATCATGAACGCCACCCATACTCACACAGCGCCGGAGACACGCACGGAGCGGCTTGACGGGAAGAAAAAGGATTATGGCATTGAACTTGATGTAATGCCGGCGACGGAATACATGCCGTTCGCCGCAGATCGTATCGCCGAGGCTGTCAAAGAGGCGTGGGAGACGCGCGCCGAAGGGGCCGTGGCATTCGGCCTCGGACAGGCCGTCGTGGGACGCAATCGCCGGTGGGTGGATGTCAACGGCAAATCCACCATGTACGGAAACACCGACACGCCCGA
>JBKHJK010000334.1:0-4004 GCA_046538215.1 Armatimonadota bacterium | reverse complement strand
AGATGGACGTGTCCGCTGCTGGAATACAGCCTCCGCGCGATGTTGGAGTATCCGGTGGAGACGGCCGAGCAGCAGTAGTCATGGCTGAATGCGAATTCGTGAACCTGCTGCATCATCCTCCGGGCGATGCCCCGGCGCCGGTAGTTTGAATCGGTGCGCACCGCCTGGATCCCTGCCAGCGGCACGGTGATACCCGTGCAGAAATTGAATTCGATGTGGGGGACGGTGATATGCCCGACCTTTTCATCACCCGCCATTGCCCGTACGGTGCGATCGTGCAACTGCATCTCAACTTGCGGATGACTCATGGTAATTCCCTCGCCAAATCTATGGTCCGTAGTGACGCTTTTCCTCAACCGTTCCGCGAAACCTGCATGCCGCACACGGAATCGTAGCCGCTTTGAAGCGATAGAGCGGTACCTGGCGGCGGGAAGAAGATTGGAAACGGCCTCAGGGATCGTAACTATACGCTTTAGCACTTGGCGTTGTATAATGCAGACACAGATTGTGCAGGGGCGCGATGCAACGGAAATAGCCTGTCTGGAGGTATACACGGTGCGCAATGAAGCGATCGGGAGCACAAATGGCTCAGCAGTGATACAGCCGGATGGCGACGTGCCGGCCAACTCGCCGGGCGTGTGGACCATCACCTACACCGCAGGGCCCGATGGCGTCCACAGTGGCGGCAGCGTGCGGTTTGAGATTCCATACGGCTTCACGATGCCGCAGTTTGAGTTCGTCAACGACCCGGGGTACTGCCGGGCCGAGTGCACGCAGCCGGGCGTTGAGCTGAGGCTGTCATACGAGCCGCCGGTATCGCTGGAGCCGGAGCGGTTCTTTTACGTCACCCGCTGGGGGCGGATGGTTTATGTAGAGGTTTCGGGCGAGGATCTGCGCGAGGGCGAACAGATTCATTTCATTTACGGTGAGCGCAAAAATATGCAGCCTGGGGCATGGGCGCAGCATTTCGCCGCTCCCGTGGAGTTCACCGTCGCGACCGATGTTGACGGCAGCCGCAGCGCGAAGTTTTCGGGATATACACTGGTTTCACAGCAGCCGACACTTCGGGTGGTGGCAGATGAGCCGACCGAAGTGGTGCTCTACAGCCCCTCCGTCGTGCAGATGGGGGAGACCTTTGACGTCAAAATCGTCGCCGAGGATGACGACCGCAACGCTACGCGGAAGATGGATGGCCACTACGTGGTGGAGTCCACGGACGGAGCGGTGAGCACCAATGACGTGCAATCGGGCGAATACTGCAGCACGACGACCGCGGAGTTCAATCTCCCGGGTGAAAAGTTGCTGACGGGCTTTGACGCCTATTACGGCATCGGCGGTGTTTCCAATCCCGTCCTGGTGACCTCGGAGAAGCCCCAGCAGCGGCTTTTCTGGGGAGATATTCACGGCCACACCAGGCTTTCGGACGGGTTGGGGACGCCGGATGAGTACTACGAGTTCGGCCGCAACCAGGCGTGCCTGGATTTCTGCGCCACCGCGGATCATTCGCAGTATATCTCCGACGAGGACTGGGAGCATCTGCAGAAGAGCGCGGATGAGCACAACGATCCGGGCAGCTTTGTGACCCTGCACGGCTACGAGGTGTCGCTGAACGCCGATAAGCCTCACTACGGCGACAAGTGCGTATATTTCCCCGGTGACGACCGGCCGCTGCTTCGGGCAACCGACATCAACCGTAGCGAATACGCCGACCTGTCGGAGTACACCGAGCGGTGGAAGGAGGCCGGGGCGCTGATGATCCTGCATCAGCACGCCGGCGGGAGTGAGAGCTATTATGACCGCGAACTGGTGCGGCTGGCGGAAGTGTATTCTGTGTGGGGTGAATCGGAGAGCCTGGAGGGCAGCAGGCCGCTTTTGCCCGCACAGGAACGTGACTTTTCCGGGATGCTGGCGAGCGACTGCCTGGAGCAGGGGATGACACTGGGATTTGTGGCCTCCTCGGACGACCATGCGGGCCGGCCCGGGCGCACCGACTGGCTCCGCAGGCGGCGAGCGTATCCCGGCGGGCTGGTGGCGGTGTGGACTCCGGAGCTCACACGAAACAGTGTCTGGGACGCCCTGTGGAACCGCCGCTGCTACGGGACCAGCGGAGCACGCATCATCGTGGAGTTTTACGTGAACGGACAGCCCATGGGCAGCATTATTGATGACAGCGAATCGTTCGCCGACACCCACCGCGTGCAGTTTCGGGTGGTGGGGACGGCGCCGATAGCCGCAGTCGAGGTGATGCGGGGGCGGGAGCTGATCTACGCGCACTCGTCGTTCAACGCCTCCTGCCAGGTCGAGCTGATGACAGAACCGTCGCCGGGAGATGCGAACTACTATTACCTGCGGGTGCTGCAGGTGGACGGGGAGATGGCCTGGAGCAGCCCTGTGTGGGTGAGCTGATGTCGGAGGCGCTGTCAGTAGTTGGTTTATCCAGGAGATACGGGCGACACTGGGCGGTCCGGGACCTCGACCTGAGCGTCGAAACCGGCCACATATACGGCTTTTTGGGTCCCAATGGCGCCGGGAAAAGCACCACCATCCGAATGCTGCTGGGGCTCATACGCCCCACGTCGGGGACCGCAAGGATTCTCGGCACACCCGTGGGCCGCGACGGAGCAGGTGACGGTGCGAGAATCGGAGCGCTCGTGGAGGTACCGGCCTTTTACGAGTATTTCACCGCCTGGCGCAACCTGCAGATGCTGGCCTCACTATCGGGCCCTGTGGATACCGGACAGATGGAGTGGGCGCTGCGGGCGGTGCGATTGTGGGGGCGGCACCACGAAAGGGTCGCCGGATATTCGCACGGGATGAAACAGCGGCTGGGAATCGCACAGGCGCTGGTACCCCGGCCCGACCTCCTCATTCTCGACGAGCCCGCACAGGGCCTGGATCCGGGCGGGCTGGCGGAAGTCCGGGACCTGCTGAAAAAGCTCGCCGACGGCGGTATGACGATCTTTCTATCCAGCCATCTGCTGCACGAGGTGGAGCAGATTTGCAGCCACGTCGGTCTTATTGTCAGCGGAAAGCTGATCGCCGAGGGGCCCGTGGCGACGCTGCTGGGCGGTGAACACCGCTACACCCTGTGCGTCACCAACGCTGAAACGGTCCCGCAGCGTCTGCAGGACGATCCGACGGTCGCGGAGTTTGAAGCCATCGCCGCGGATACCTTTGTGGTGCAGCTTACGGAGGACCGGCCGGAAGCGCTGAACGCCCGGCTGGTGCAGGCAGGTGTGGGTGTGCGGAGCCTCGCACCCAGGAAGACGAATCTGGAAGCATTCTACCTGCAGCTCGCCGGGACGATGGGGGACGGAGGTGGGGAAACCCGGTGAAGCTGGCGCGGCTGCTGCGGATGGAGCTTACGAAGATTTTCGGCCAGCGGGGCACCTACGTTGGTTACGGGGTCCTGGCCGTGCTCGTGGGGCTGATTACGTGGGCGATGTGGCGGTATGGAGCACCGTTTCAGAAGGCGCTGGAGGGCCGCCACGAGTTTATCGTCGGTGGAAAGATCGTCAGCGGCCTGTCGGTGGCGCGCTTCATCATGGAGCCGACCATGGTTATCCTGATGCCGCTGCTGGTCGCCGCTGTAGCAGGGGGATTGATCGCCGGGGAGATCCAGGGCGGGACCATGCGCACCATCATGACCCGGCCCATCACCCGCACCGCCCTCATCGCGGCCAAGCAGATTGCGGCGTGGATACATGCGGTGAGTTTGACCGTCTTTCTCGGCGGCTTTGCCCTCGCGCTGGGGTATATCGTCTTCGGTGGGGGAGAGCTGGTGCATTTTCGCGGAGGGCTGACGATTCTGCCGGAGCAAACCGGCCTCCTGCGGCTGGCGGAGGCGTACGCGATATGTGCGCTTGCCATGTGTGCGGTCGCCTCGGTGGCGCTGCTTTTGTCGCAACTGCTGCAAAATCCGCTGACCGCCTCGGCACTGACGGTCGCCCTTATACTGGTGGGCATGGTGCTGGGGCAGATCGAGTATTTCGAGGCCATTAAGC
>JBKHJK010000333.1:0-4012 GCA_046538215.1 Armatimonadota bacterium | reverse complement strand
GGGAATCCCCGGGTGTTGGCCGAATGCGGGAAGGGACGGCGGGCCTCTATGGTCGCTTTCAAAATCTGTGTGACACCTCCGGCCGCCATAACAGAGTCTGCAATTTGCCTGCCGGTCTCTTTGTCGTACGAATCTCCGGTGAGGTAATGAATCATCGTCAGACCGATAACCGGATAGAGGCTGTCGCTCAGCCCGCGTGCAAAATGGCCGCCGATATATTCATCAGATGCGCTGATGGTGTGTTCTCCGTCTTCCTGGCCTGCCACCGGCACTGCAAGAAGCAGTGCTGCGATACAGATTGCTGCGATATACCGGGTGTCCATCCCGTATCCGCACTCCTGTCTGTGAAAGTGTTGGCGTTCAGTTGCCGCGCTGTTCGCTCTCGGCTTTTCCCTCTTTTTCAAGGGCCGCCGCGATTCGTTCCCGGGCTTCCTCGAAAAGTGGTTCCAGCATATCACTCATAAAAACACGCTGTTGAAACGTCCGGTCCTCGATTGTCTGTAAGAAGCCCTCGAAATCATCGAAATACGACCCATAAATGTGGAAGCTGTCCACACAGTGATTGTACTGCGTCGGAACGATCTGTCTATCGAGACGCTCAGATAATCGCTCGGCAACGACGCGCTGCAGGTCGGTGAACGCGTACATGTTCATGAAAGCGGCCTTGAATGCATCATTGCTGCGCATGTGGGCCGACAGGACCAGCTCATCATCAAATATCCTGAACCACAGGCGCTGCAGGCAGGCCGGATCGTCAATCCCTGCGTCCTCCCAGGGCTTCCAGATGGACACCTGGGCCCGTCGGGTATGGGGCGCCCCGGCGAGGGCTTCGACGACGTAGTCGAGCTGGTTCAGCGGCTCATCAATCCCCGGAACTCTATAGGCCGCGATACGCTCGTGGTAAGTGTACTGCCATTTGCCCTCCTCCGGAGCGATCCAGTGGTCGTGAATGCCATCCACGACCTCCTGGCGATACACCTCCAGATCATAGATGCCGCCGGGCATGGCCCGGTGCACGCGCGGTTCGGCAAAGGCGTCGGCAACGGCCAGAAACAGCGACACATCGCGGGATTTGGGATCTCCCTGTTGGTCGTATTGTGTGGCAATGCGGGTGCCCTGCTCCCAGCAGGCCAGCACCGCCTCTTCCCAGCCGCGCGCCAGGGTGTCGGCTTCGATTTTCACAACAGGCAGGCGGAGTGTGCTTCCCATGATTCTTACCTTCAATTTCGTCATCAGTGGCGGCTGCCGGGACACGGGTAGAGTGGTCGCTAAAGAGCACAATCGGAAGTTTGGCGCCCCTCACACAGCCGTTTCTCTCCCTGTGTTTCTCCGACCTCCTGAGCCTCACCTTCCTGCGGGACTGGACACTCCGCGGCTGGTCAGTTATAAATAGACATACGACGCAGCAATAATCACGCTACACACTGCAGGCGAGGATATGGCTACAGCGCGTCGCGATAATCTACGGAGGCTGCTGATACTCGTCGCACTTTTCATCACGGTCGTTTTTGCATTCCAGGCGGTGGATCTGTGGCTGCTCGGGAGCTTTCCCCGCACTGACTGCACTGCTGAGCCTGTATCACCTGTATCGGCAGGTGGTGACACCTATCTGCCCGTGCAGGAGCATCCGAGCAGCGCCGAATCAGCACGGACGTCTCCAGCCGCCGAGTAATTCCGCCATGACAGGAGGTTGCCCCGACCGCTGTGGGGGCATGGCTTGTACCATGATTGTGGGAGTGGGCATAGACCTGTGTGACATTGAGCGCATGGGGGAGATGATAGAGCGCCACGGGCCCCGGTTTATAGACCGGTGTTTCACCGAAGGCGAACAGGTTGAATGCGGTGACGGGCTCCCTATGGCCAAGCGATATGCAGCCCGCTTTGCCGCCAAGGAAGCGGTGATGAAAGCGTTCGGCCTCGGCTGGACCAACGGCATGCGGTTCATTGATATTGAAGTGAAACACAACGATCTGGGAAAGCCGGAGCTCATTTTCCACAACTACGCCGCCCAATACGCCGCAAAGCTTCAGGTTGTCAACGCCCAGCTCTCGCTGACACATGAAAAAAATATGGCGGCGGCGTTCGTGGTCCTGGAATCTGCAGAGCCGTATCCAGACAAACTTCAACAGTCCGACGCTACAGCTCCCGGAGAATCCTGAGCCAGCGATGAAGCTCCTGGACCGTCACATCATCGCCCACCTCGCCCTGCCCTTTGCCATCGGGGTGACCACCTTCGCTGTCATCATGCTGGGAGATGCGGCCCGGCACCTCGGCTCGATTCTTTTCGGCCTCCGAGTGCCCCTGGCAGTGATTGGCCGCTTTCTGTTATACCACTCTCCCCACGCCATCGTCTGGTCAATGCCGGTGGGGACGGTGGTCGCGGTGGCCATGGCGATGACGAACCTGAAGACCCACGGCGAAATCCGGGCGATGCGTGCCGGGGGCATCAGTATAAGACGCCTCTGTGTGCCCATGCTGGTCGTCGGGCTGGTGGCGAGTATCGCCGCATTTGCCATCAATGAATACCTCGTTCCACCCTCAAGCCGCCGCGCACAGGCGGCGTTCGAGGAGATGACGCGCTCGCAGCCCGTCGTCAGGGAGAAGTACAACGTCTATTTCCGCGATGAGGCCGGCCGCATCTTCTATATCGGGCACATGAACGCCGAAAGCAACGAACTGGAGCGCGTCGTCATCTGGGAGGAGGATAAAAACCGCAATATCCGCAGTATCACCGCCGCAAACTGGGCGGAACTACAGGGAACGACCTGGAGCCTCCGCGAGGGCGCCACAGTGACACTGGAACCCGGAGGAAGGCCGAAACATACGGAACGGTTCGGCAAAAAGACTATCAAGCTGCAGCAGGCGCTGCAGGAATACTATACGGCCCGCCACAGCCCCCGGGAGATGAGCGCGACACAGCTTTCCGATCTCATCAAAACGGTGGAAGCGACCGGGCGTGATCTTCACGAACTGCGGGTCAAATTGCACTTCAAGTATTCCATCCCCCTGGCCTGCCTGGTTTTTGCCCTGCTGGCCGCACCGATCTCCTACCGCTTTGCCGAACACGGTACCTTCGTCGGGGTGGTTGTGGCGATCATCATCGTGTTTTTGTATAACGGCGTGCGCTCATGGACACTGGCCTTCGGACTGGCGGGGGCGCTCCATCCGATCCTGGCCGGATGGACACAGAATATCATCTTCGGTGGGCTGGGACTCATCCTGCTGCTGCGCATGCGCTGACAGGTCCAGCTCCTGCGCTGCGGGAGGAGCGAAAGAATATAAACGGGAACAGGCGACCGGTGACAGCGCGTGCGATGGCTGTCAATAAGCGATGCGAGAGCAGTTTATCCACCTTCGTCCGGTGGCTCGAACAGATACAGTGTGATGTAACACTCCGGCATCTCTCTGCGGAGCAGCAGTGACCGCATTCTTCGTTCAACGTCTCCGTAGGGCATGAAGGGGAAGATTTCGGTTTTGGAGGCATGTCTCCGAAGGTCTGCAGCCAGCTCCTTTTGATGTATTCGTGCGTACATGGCCCCACGATCGCGGACGACCATCCACAGCCGGCCGCCGTTTGGAGGCCAACGCAGCATCTCCGACCACTCTTCCGGCGGGAGCTCAATAGTCATATCCACAAAGTCCGGGAGGTCGCCGTACTCCGCGATGTTTGACTCGTAGGAGACAACCCGATCCGCCGGATGACTTCTTTCGGTGATGGTGCGTGCGATGGTGCGCCATGGCACAACGTAATTCGGGTTCAGAAACTGTCGGTGCGTGAAATAGTTCGTCAGGCCATACACGTTGGAGACCAGGAGCACCGCAAGTGTGGCCGCCCGCAGTTTTCGGGGACGGATCCGTGTGATCCCGACGGCGATTGTGAGGTATGCCAGAGGTGCGGCGAAGAGAGAGAGCCGCGGCGCCGCCGCCAACACCTGGTGACGGGCGAACACGCTCAAAACGAAGCATACGACCACGACCGACAGCGGCCAGCCCCATTTGACAACCCCGATCC
>JBKHJK010000332.1:0-4032 GCA_046538215.1 Armatimonadota bacterium | reverse complement strand
GAACTGATGCAATTCGAGCCCATCGAATATGACGTTATCCCACAGGCATCGTCACAGCTTCAAAAAGCCGATGTGATCGTCCTCCACGAATCCACAACGCAGCCCATCACCGACCTTCTCGGGCAGATCCGAAATCATACCGACAGCCCCGTCATCGTCATCGCCGGGAAGTACGACGAACGCGAGCTGGTCACGGCGCTGGAGACCGGGGCCAATGGCTACGTTTATCCGGAGTGGACGGCGCGGGAAATCCTGTCACGGATTCGGGCCCGCATCCGCAGAACGGAGGAATACGCGCAACGGCGGGACCGGGCCGAATTCTACGAGGCTGGCCCCCTCACTGTGGATGTGCAAAAACACGAGGTCACTCTACGGGGGCGGCGTCTGGATCTGACGCCCAAGGAGTTCGAGCTGCTGCGGATGCTGGTGGCGCATGCGGGAAAGACAGTCCCGCGTGAGGAGCTGCTGCGGGAGATCTGGGACCTCAAGGAAGACACCGCCACCCGCACGCTCGACGTGCACGTGGGCCGCCTGCGGCAGAAGATGGAACAGGAAGCCGATGTCCCGCAATTGATCATCACGGTGCCCGGAGTGGGATATAAGCTGCGGGAACCTGAGTAGTCTTCTCGTCATGCGGAAAGGAAGAATGGACGGGCGTGACGCTGCGCCCGTCTTTTTGGTGACGGCAGGATTTTCTTTCACCGGGCGTGAAGAATACGCAAAGAACAACTACACTGCCGGAACGGGTTGATTTATGCAGATCACAGGCCTGGAACCGATTGTTCTTCGCTACCCGCTGGATGAGCCGCTGCCGCCGAGCGCCGCACGGCCCGAAACGGCGGAGCTCGACATACACCTTATACGCCTGGATACCGATGAGGGCCCCCCGGCGTACGGTGAGGCGTGGCTGAAAAACGAACTGGACCTGGCAGCGGCTGCGGACTTTTTCGCCGGCACCATCGGAGACGCCGATGTGCTGGATCGTGGGCTGCTGTTTCACCGGATGATGACCCGGCTCGGGGAGCTCGCCCCGGAGGCCGCCGAAGCCACGGTGCGGGACTACTGCGCCGTCCTCAGCGCCATAGACACGGCTTTGTGGGATCTGGCGGGCAGGCAGCTCGGTGTGTCTGTCGCACGGCTGCTTGGAGGTGTCCGAACCCGCCGGATGGACAGCTACATCACCGGGCTGTATCTGGAATCATTTCAGACACTTGAGAAAAAGGCCAGGAGCTTTGTTGAAGACGGATGGTGGGCGCTGAAGCTGAAGCTCAACGGGGATCTTCAGCGGGATATTGAGACGGTCAACGCCCTGCGCAAATCTCTGGGCAACCAGGTCGTCGTGATGGCCGATGCCAACGGGGCATACGAAACCTACGACGAGGCGCGAGAAATGGGAGCTGTTCTGGGGAAGAATGACATTTTCTGGTTTGAGGAACCGATGGCCGCGGGTTCGTGGGAGGAGTACGCGAAGCTGGCACAAGTCGTGGAACCGCCCATTGCCGGGGGCGAGACCCTGTACGGTGTGCGGCCATTTTACAACGCGCTGTCCCGAAAGAGCATGCATGTGGTGATGCCGGATCCGCGGTTGTGCGGGGGTATCAGTGCCATCGAGATCATCGCGGGCATGGCGCGATTGTTTGACACCCGGCTGTCGCTGCACAGTTGGATTTCGCCGATTGCGCTGATGGCGGCGGCAAATATCACTGCAGCTCTGCCGTACGCGACGTATCTGGAGCTGGATTCGCATACCCCCGCGCTGCTGGAAGAGATATTCGAAGATCCTCCGGAGTTCGATCATGGATTTTTGCTGTTCGAAGACAAACCGGGGCTGGGTGTGACGGTGGCCGAGGGATTTATCGAGAAACACCGCCAGCGCCCTCGCGATCCGGCAAAAGAAGACAGCCAGGAAGCGGCGGAAGAGGAACGATGATCGGCGAAGAGCTCAAAGAGGCCGTGCGGGAGGCCAATGACCACCTGCAGTCCATCATCAGGCGGGTCTGCGGGGCGTGTGATTACAGCTGCTGTCACCAGGGGACGATGGTCGGCAGTCACGGGGTTACACGTCTGCTGAAGGGGATGCGGCTTCACGATGAGCTGAACAGGCAGGTGCGCGAGGGCCTGCGGAAGCGGGCGGAGGAGCTTCGGGTGGACCTGGAAACCATCAACCGGGTCGTCTCAATGCTCGAGAACGCCTATCCCGAGCAGGATGAAGACGACTACGAGCAGCTCAATCGCTGCATTGCTCAGTGGCGCGAGTTCATCGAGTTCATGGAATCTGATTTTCCGCTGACCGCCAAAAGCCTCACCCGCCTCACGCAGTTTTCAGCGGTCCGACACAACCTGCTGCGGGCGTTTCGAAAGTTTCCGGGGTCGGAGAGTGCGCTGGCGAACTTCTCCGTGGAGGGCGGGAGCTTCCGATTTCGGGGGCGTAAGCTGGCACCCCCGCGCTGCATTTTTCACCTCGATGGCTGCCTTTTGGGGCGATACCGGCCCGTCAAATGCGCCGATTTCTTCTGCACAGCAGACCCTAACCTGCTGGAAGAGTGCCAGAAAGAGATGGACTTCGACGAGTTTGTCATGGCGAATATGTACGTGGAGGATTTTGAAACCGTCAGGGAGGCCATCGCACTGGAAAATGAGCTGGGCTCACAGTACTGGGAGCCGAAGATCATTCTCAGTGCCAACGATGAGGAGATTGACCGCGCCGTCAGTCTCCTGAACCTGCGCGAGGGCGACGTGGATGTCCGCAAGGAGGCGGGGAACTTCTTTTTGTCCACTGAAGAGGCCATGGAGGTGATCCGCCACCAGGGACGGGCCAACACCACCGTGTTCGTGACCGACGGTGTGAGCGGGCCGGCATTGTACGAGCTTGCGGTGGCCCTGGGACGCACGCGGAGCGAAACAGCCCTCGGCGGATTTGCGCTTATCGCCCGCAACTTTCCCACCCCGAGTGTGATGCCCCATCCGATGTGGTCGGACCGGATGATGAGCCAGCCGCTCGGCAGCCTCGAAATATATGTGCTGTAATCTCCCTGCAGCGGCGGGAACACTCGTGCGAGAAGTCACCTCTCCCCGCTGAGCTCCACCTTTTCGGGCGGCAGATTCAGAAGGATCCCCGTGTCACGAACAGTCACCATCAGCTCATCGTCGAGCTTCTCGATTCTGTCACCCGCCGCCTCTGTGAGTTTTTTCGCCAGCCGGCAGCGGTGGGAGTAAAGCTGCGAGGAGTGCAGAAACTGCTCGTCCTCCCATATATGTGCGTAGATATCCTCATATTCCACACACTTGCCGGGTTTTTGGGCGAGCGCCTCCAGCATGCGGAATTGCGAGCGGCTCAAATCTACGGGACGGCCGCAGATGACCGCCTCAAACGGCCGGTCGGAGTCCAGTTGCAGTAGCGGGCCGGTGGGGACGTCGTCCGCAAATGGGTCATTATTGGCTCGCAATGATGGGAGGACACGCCTGAAGATGCGGTCGGCGGCGGCAGCGTGTATTATCCGGGCGATATTTGCGGGCACCACCTCCGCCAGTGCCTCGATATCCGCCTGCATGATGTCGTGGAGGCCGGTGTATCCTGCGTCGGCGAGTGCGTGAATGTGGTCGCGGTCAACGCCCGGAACATACACGGCCTGCAGCGCGCGGCCCTGCTCGGTGAATCCTCCAGCACAGCGGTCGGCAAATTTCATCACCTGCGTGACACCCGCCGCGCTGTAGATTGGGCGTTGGGCCTCAGAAGGGTTTTGTGAGCCGTCGTGGAGGGCCAGATAAATCCTGCACAGCAGTCGCATCAGCCATGCGACACATCGTCCCGCTCGCTCCAGACGCGCTGCGGGCTGCCCGGTGCGGCGTTCGAGCGCGTGGGTTCGGTCAGATGTGGTCCAGTCGAGCATCGCCACGGCCAGCCGCGCCGCCCGGCGGCGGTGGCGGAGGGGGATTTCGCGGTCGGAGAGGATTTGCGTCATCGTCCCCGGCGTCCACCACGCGTCGGTGTGGCGCTCGGAGGCCCGCTGCAGAAGCTCGTTTCGGCTGTCC
>JBKHJK010000331.1:0-4036 GCA_046538215.1 Armatimonadota bacterium | reverse complement strand
GGTCATTGCCTTCCCCCTCGTCGCGGCGGTGACTGCGTATTTGGGCCGATTCATGCGCCGCTACAGCCGCCGGGTGCGTAAGAGGATCGGAAATCTGACATCTGCGACTGAAGAGGCTCTGCGGGGTATGCGGGTGGTGAAGGTTTTCGGGCTCGAGGACCAGGTACGTAACCACTTCATGGATGAAAACACGGGCGTGTTTCAGGGGGTGATGAAGGAGACCCTAATCCGTGCGATTACCAACCCCGTCATTGCAGGTTTTATCGGGCTGGTTCTGTGCGCGACACTTGTATATGGGGGCCAGGAACTGATGCACGGACGGGTCCAGG
This sequence comes from Armatimonadota bacterium, assembly GCA_046538215.1. Lineage (GTDB taxonomy): Bacteria > Armatimonadota > Zipacnadia > Zipacnadales > UBA11051 > JBKHJK01. The sequence goes on along the minus strand of JBKHJK010000331.1, from coordinate 3,707 downwards.
ATGGCGCGGGTGGGCTGATGGCGTTCATCCTTCTCCTCCAGGGAGCCGGGTCGCAGGTCAACAGATTGACGAGGCTCCATCTGACCGTCCAGCGTGCCGAAGCCGCTGCAGAACGCCTGTATGAAATCCTGTCTGAGGAGCCTGAAATCACCGAAAGGCCCGATGCACGGACCCTCGATAAGCTCCAGGGATACGTCGCCTTTAACAACGTCTGGTTTTCCTATGATGCTGAGCCGGTGCTGCGCGATATAAACCTCGAAATCTCTCCCGGCGAGATGGTGGCCATTGCAGGACCGTCAGGAGCGGGCAAAACCACGATAGCGAATCTCGTTCCACGCCTCTATGACGTTACGAGGGGCTCGGTGACCATAGACGGAGTTGATGTCCGGGACCTGAAGCTTGCGTTTTTGAAGCGCAACATGGGGATCGTGCCCCAGGAGACCAACCTTTTCAGCACCAGCGTCCGTGAGAACATCGCATTTGGCAAACCCGACGCCTCCGAAGAGGAAATCATCCAGGCAGCCAGGGCTGCTCGCGCCCACGAATTCATTACCACGCTGCCCGACGGCTATGATACCCATGTGGGCGAGAGGGGTCTGCTATTGTCCGGCGGCCAGCGCCAGCGGCTTGCCATCGCCCGAGCGCTGCTGCGTGCGCCGAAAATCGTTATCTTCGATGAGGCGACCTCCTCGCTGGACAATGAAACCCAGCGCCTCATCCACGAGGCACTGACAGAGCTTCTGGAAGACCGCACGGCAATAGTCATTGCTCACCGCCTCTCGACCATCCGCGACGCCGACAGGATTATTGTGGTCGAGGACGGCAGGATCATCGAACAGGGGTCCCACGAGGAATTGATGCTCAGGAGCGGACTGTACGCCACACTTTACGAGACCGAGGAACTCGTGCAGGACAACGACACCGCGAAAACACAGGAGACGAACCAGGCAGTGAAACACGATGATGCACAGGGACGATGAACACGCGGGCCATCCCGGCTATCGCTACTGGCTCTACAACCTCGCACTGGCAGTGGCTGTGCCTTTTTTGGTTGTATGGCTGGTATGGCGGATGGTGATCCAGGGAAAGTCGCGGGAGGGCCTCAGGGAGCGTCTTGGCCGTGTGAAAAGCGAAGTTGAGACGCTTTGCAGCACCGATGATCCGGTGGTGTGGTTTCACGCCGCCTCGGTCGGAGAGGTGGCTGCCGCGGAGCCGATCATCGCACAATTCCGACTCAAAGAGCCGCTGGCAAAAATCATCCTTTCCACGATAACGGATACCGGACAGCAAAGAGCACGGAAAATCACAGGTTCCGTTGATGCGGTCATGTACTTCCCGTTCGACATCCCCTTTATTGTCCGGCGAGTTTTCGATGCGCTGAACCCAGAACTCTTTGTAATGGTGGAGACGGAGTTATGGCCGAATGCGCTGGCTGAATGCCGCAGGCGCGGAATTGACGTCGCCATGGTTAATGCGCGGCTTTCCGGGAAGTCGTGGAGCCTTGGGCGTCGCATCTCTGCGCTGTATGAATGGATGCTGGAAACGGTGGATATCATCTGCGCACAATCGGAGGTGGACGCGGAACGCTTCCGGGCACTCGGAGCGGACGATGATAGAATTGCCGTCACCGGAAACTCGAAGTTTGACCAGGATTTCCCGGCGCTGTCGGAGGCCCGGGCCGCCAAATGGAAACAGGATTTCGCTTTTGGAGCCGACGACAGGATCCTGCTGGCCGGGAGCACTCACCACGATGAGGAAGACCAGATTCTGCACGTGTTTCAGGACCTGCGGACTGAATACGGCGACCTGCAGCTCATCATCGCACCGAGGCACCCGGAGCGCGGTGATGCCATCGAGGAACTGATCCGCGAGAACGGGTATGATGTCTGCCGGCGCACGCGAGTGCAGGAAGGGCTGCAGGATCCCGCAGAGGTGGCACGGTCTGCGGTGGTGTCAGTTGGCCTGCTGGACACCATCGGCGAGCTGGCCTCCCTGTATTCTGCGGCCGGTGTCGTGTTTGTCGGCGGGAGTCTCGCCAACATCGGCGGCCATGACATCCTCCAGCCCCTGGCGCAGGGTAAGCCCGTTGTATTTGGACCTCACATGCACAAGACCCAGGATATCACGGATCTCGCGCTGCGAGACGGTGTCGTATTTCAGGTCGCCAACAGCCAGGAGTTGCTGCTGAAAGTTCATGAGTTGCTGCAGGACGATGAGCTGCGCGAAAGGCTGCGAAACCGCGGGCCCGAGTTCATAGCGAAATACGCCGGGGCATCGGAGAAATGTGCGGTGAAGCTGAGCGGACTGGTTGGCAGGCTGGAGGGTGATATTCATGAACCCCAGCCCACCCGCTGATTCATCGCTGGAACGCTCGTGGCGGGCAGTCGTCGGTGGCGAGACCCCTCTGTCGGTGCTTGCAGTACCCGTATTGTGGCTCACCTCACTCCCATATTCGTGCGTGATCCGCGCAAGTCACGAGCTGTATGCCGCCGGTATCATGCGGCAGACTACCACCCCACTGCCAGTCGTCAGCGTCGGCAATATTTCACTTGGAGGAACGGGCAAGACCACCGTCACCCAGTTTCTTGCCGAAAAGCTCGGGGAAATGGGCCTCAAGACTGGCATCGTGTTGCGGGGATACAAGAGGCGCGGACGTGGGCCGCTCATGGTCTCAGACGGCGAGACACTGAACGCGACGGCGGAGGATGCGGGAGACGAGGCGTGGATGTTGGCCAGCACACTTCCGGAATCTCCCGTGGCGGTGGCGACGCGCCGCGAGCGGGCTGTTGAGATGCTACGTCGGCAGACCGATGTCAGCATGGTGCTTTTGGATGATGGTTTCCAGTATTACCGGATGGCCCGCGAGATTGATCTTGTCCTGCTGGATGCCTGCCGGGCGGCGGGAAGTGACCGGCTGTTTCCGGCGGGATATTTGCGTGAGCCCTATACGCATCTGTCCCGGGCAACGGACGTCTGGATCACACATGCGGATCTGGCCGATGAGGAAAGCGTGGAGCGGTGCCGACGAATTGCTGAAAAATATGCACCTCATGCACCGGTCGTCACCACCAGCCACGCCCTTGAGCGCTGTACGGACTGGTGGGGAAACGAGGTGCCCGTCGAAAACCTGCGAACAGAGAAATGCGCGGCCGTCGCGGGCCTCGGCAACCCGGAATCTTTTTTCGCGATGGTGAAGCATCTGCTGGATACCGACATCCAGTACATTGCATTTGACGACCATCACCAGTACCGTGAAGGGGACTGGGAGATGATCCGCGGGGAGTTTACAGATGACATGACCGTGATTACAACCCCGAAGGATGCCGTGAAGATGCCCGATCCCCCCGAATATTTAAATGTGCACATTCTGCACCCAACGATCAAAGTCGAAGCAGGATTTGACGCGTGCGAGGACCTTCTGATGCGCGCGCGATCTGTGGCCGCTGCAAATGAGTGACAGGGAGGCAACTGGAGTGACGGGCCAGCCATACGGACTGTCATTTCGTGGCATTAAGCACATTGTCACAAGCTGGATCGTGCGGGCGGTCGCCTGGGTTTGCAGGCACTCCTCACTACGCACGATCCACCGGCTTGGTGATTTCTTCGGCAACGTTCTGCTGCGGCTGGTGCCGGAGCGGCGCAGCATGGCCGAAGATAATATCCGCCTGTGTCTGCCAGGGCCGCGGTCTGATAAGGAAGTCCAGACC
>JBKHJK010000330.1:0-4044 GCA_046538215.1 Armatimonadota bacterium | reverse complement strand
ATGCTGCGTACTTCAGGCCGTTTTCGTAGTTATAGACCACCGTGTCGTGCTGGCCGCGGTCTTCGAGGTGGTAATCCATGCGGAAGGGAGCGAGGAAGTTCAGATATTTCCGGGCCGCCTCGGCGTACTCCTCATCTCCGCTCACCAGATACGCCAGAGAAAGGATGTTCGCTTTTCCGGCGTCACTCCCAAGATCGCGCCAGCCGTAGCCTTCCGGCACGAACGGCTCACCGTCTTTGAGGTAAAAAACCTGCTTGCGCGTGTCGGGGAGATCGTCCGGAACCTCTTTCAGCTCCGGCATCTTCGGTTCCGTGTCAACATAGCCATCTGCAGAGTACTTGATGGCCTCCCACGGTCTTTTCGCCGGGCCGAGGCGACGGGCGCGAAAATCGTCCAGCGTTTCGGGGGTGACATACACCCGCGGATGATCCGGCAGGGAGGCCAGCAGATCCTCCGTTGACGGCACCGGCAGCTCGACGGCGTCGTCGGGGATAATGAAGGCTTTCGCGGTGCTGGGGTCCGAGATTTCGCCCTCTTCAGTGATGACGTAATAGCGCCAGTACCATGCGCCTGCTGTGAGGGTCGTGTCGTGGTTATAAAAGGGCATGTCAATGCCTTCGACGCGGATCACCCCGCCGCCGAAATCCTCATCCTGTGACATTTCGAGCGTATAGGAGGCCGCCCGCTCGTCATACCGCCAGATCATTGACGGAGGGTTGGTGGAAACGGTGTCACCATCAGCGGGCGTCTGCGGCGGGTGTCCGGCCGGCTGCTCGGAGCTGTTGACAGTAAACGCAAGAAGGTACGAAACGGCAAGGAGAAGTGCTACAGCACAGAACCCGAAACGTAATACCATCAGTATCACTCCAGCATCAGTTATGGCCTGCAACTGCACTATTCTCCACCATCGCGCCTGTGCCCTTTGACGGGTTTGAGACCCGATATGAGCCGGATGCATTGCTCCATCACCGCCGATGCTGCGCTCAAAGCCGGTGTCACACAAGAAAACGCCCCGCCCGAAATAACCCGGTAGGAGCGTATAGAGGTTCGCAGGGCGTCCCGGTGGCTATTCCTCCGGGGTGGTGTCCACCTCGCCAGTCCAGCCATTCATGCCGCCGGTGAGGTTATAAACATCAGAGAATCCCGCTTTGACGAGTGTTTCAGCGGCCTCTGCGCTTCGCCCGCCGATTGCGCAGATGCAGCAGATACGTGTGTCCGGGTCCAGCGTCTGCGACCATTGTGCAATTTCGTCCAGCGGCAGATGCAGGCTGCCGGGAATGTGTCCGGCGTCGTATTCCTCCTGTGTCCGCACATCAGCCAGCACGAGTGGCTGGCCGTCATTCATCATCTCCTGCAGTTGAGCTGCGGTGATATTCTGCACATCGGCGTCCGTGTTGCAGTCCGGGCAGCAGGGCGAATCCGAACTGCTGCAGCCGGCCACACCTACCATTACGACTGCGATCAATGCAAAAAGCAGATAACGACGCGTCATACGAGTGCTCACCCTTTTTCATTGTTTTGCATTCCTGTGGCTTTCCCGGTCACTTGCGCCAGGCCGTCAAATCACCAGACATCAACCTGCTCGCCGCTGTTGACGGACTCGACTTCCGCCATGATCATGCGCACAGAGTCCCGTGCATCTTCGGGCGTGATGCGGTCGGGGGCCTGACCGCTGTCAATGCATTCCATGAAATAGGCAAGCTCGCGCTCGTAGCCGGTGCCCGCTTCGTACTCCGGGCTGACGGGCTCTGCGTCGAAGGGGTAAAACTGCAGCATCGGATCATTGTTGACCGAAAACTCCAGCACGCCCTTCTCTCCGAGCACCTCAAAGGCCATGTTGAAGGGGTAGCTTTCCGGATAGACCCAGCCCCCGAGCGCGGTACACACAAAGTCATCGTACAGATACTGTGTCTGGACGTGATCCACCGCGTCGCCTTCGGTGACGAGGTTGACGGCATTGCATTGTACACCTGCCGGCTTGCCGAACACCGAGAGGATGTAATCAACGTCGTGAATGTGTAAATCCAGCATGGCGCCGCCGCTCAGCTCCGGATTCATCAGCCAGTCATCGGAGGCCCAGGTCGGTGTGGGCGATTGGCGGATGAAGCGCGCGGAGAGAATTCGTCCCAGATCGCCCTTGTCAATCATCTCCGCAAGCACTTCATATTCCGGCCAGAAGCGGATGCACTGGGCCACAAACAGCATCCTGTCGTTGGCTTCGGCGGCTGCGATCATCTCATCACACTGGTCCACGGTGCGGGCCATCGGCTCTTCGCAGACCACATTACAGCCGGCCTCAAGCGCTGCCACCGTCATCTCCGAATGCAAAAACGTCGGCGTGCACAGGTCAACACAATCAACCTCCTCCTGATCGAGCATGTCATCCATGCATACATACCGGCTGTAATCGCTCAGGTCCAGCTCGGTCGCTTCACCGATGTTTCCACCAATGCTCGGAGCGGTCTCCGCCACCCGCTCGGGGTCTTTGTCACACACAGCCACGAGCTCGACGTTGTCGAGGTCCTGGTAGATGTTAAAATGCTGCTGTCCCATGAAGCCCATACCAACGAGGCCGACACGGACCATATCAAAACATCTCCTTCCAATGCCCGGCACATGCCGCCGGTCAAAATTGTATTTCTATTTGTTTATTCGCTGTCCGGTCCGCGTCATCCTGCAATGTCGGCGCTGCGGAGGAGATGTCGCCCGGTGCGTGGAAGATGTATCGGGCCAAAGAAATAGCAGGAGCTGATAGCAGTGCTGACGCAGAAAAGCTACCGTGGCTCGGGGAGCATCTGGAGTTTGGCAAACGACAGCCAAACATCCCCGTGGCTCGCAGTGGCTTTTGGAGTTGTGTTGGACGACACAATAGTGTCTCATAAGAATACAAAAGGGCCGGGCAAGTTGCGCTGAAGACCAGAAAGATCCCGTGGCTCGGCCTGAGGCCTGCGTTGTTTAGCAGGGCTCAGGTGAGAATGTTGTAATGTTGTTTATTCTCAGCTTCCAGCCCGAGGCACATTCCACACGGCGGACACATAATCCCGCAGCACCCCGGCTTGATGTTTATGCGACATCATTGGAGCTGATAGAAAACTCTATGATTGCAGTCTCGACGGTTGAAGAAGCGATGTATGAGGCGATGTGCCGGGCGGCGACGCGGCTGCCGCCGGATATTAATGATGCACTTGACGCTGCTCTTGCCGAAGAGACCGACGCGCTGGCACGCCAGCACCTGCAGGTAAGCCTAGAGAATTTCCGCCTGGCACAGGAGGGCGAAGGACTGCTGTGTGGTGACACCGGCTTCCCCCTGTATTTCATCACAGCGGGCGGCGACAGTGAAATAGAAGGGGGATTTGAAGCCCTCCAGCAGGCGGCAGAAGCAGCCACCCGCCGGGCGACACAGGACAGCTTCCTGCGCCCGACGATGGTGGATCCACTGACACGACAAAACCCCGGTGACAACATCGGCCCCGGCATGCCGCTGGTGGATTTGAGCTTCAAAGGAGACGCCGGAGGGCTCGATATCGTCGCCGCGCCGAAGGGTGGCGGATCGGAGATTTTCGGCACCTTTTACCGGATGCTTTTTCCCGCCGACGGCGTGAAGGGGATCTCAAAGTTTGTCGTCGATTCGATCGTCGGCGGCTGCTACGCGGGCAAAATCTGCCCTCCTGCAATCGTGGGAGTGGGTATCGGTGGGACCGCTGACCTGTGCATGAAGATGGCGAAGCGCGCGGCGGTACTCCGCCCCGTCGGCTCCAAAAATCCGGATGCTGATGCGGCGGAGTTTGAAGCCGATCTCACCCGCGCGATGCGGCAGACAGGCATCGGCCCGATGGGCTCACACGGGAAAAACGCCGTCATGGCAATCCATGTTGAGACAGGGGTTACGCACACGGCGGCGCTCCCGGTGGCGGTCAATGCCCAGTGCATCGTCGGTCGCCGCTGGACCGCTCACATCGAGCCCGATGGCGATATCACCTATTCGGGCGAGATTGCCGCTCCTACAACGAGCGGAGGTGACGAAGTATGAGCTCAGATATCAAG
>JBKHJK010000329.1:0-4049 GCA_046538215.1 Armatimonadota bacterium | reverse complement strand
GGCCGGAGGCGCCCATGGAGCTGCCCCATCCGTAGGTGCGGTTGGGATCCGTTTTATATGTGTCCTGGATATAGTCAATGATCCACAGAAGCTGCCGCTCGGTGTAGTTGGTCGGGACGCCCTCGTTCTTGCGGTCTTTGTCGTTGATGGTGCTGGAGGTGCCGTACCACCATGTTTCGATGGCGGGGGTTGCCGTCTGGCGGCCGCTGCTGGATTCGCTGAGGATGCGGCCGATCCACGTCCGGTCGGTGGGGCGAAGCTCGACGGCGCCGTTTTGCAGCCGCACTCCGAAACAAAATGGCAGTCCCTCCCGCCAGCCCATGGAGGCGTCACCGAAGGCGCGGTACGACCGGCCACCACTGCCGCTGGAGCCGTGCAGCTTTATATCAAGCGGGAGGCCCTCCTCATACCGCTCACAGGCCTCCTCATCATCACCCTGCCAGATCGGCTGGATGGGCGCCTGCTGCTCGACGGGCTCCTTCAGTGAATTTACACCGACAACAACCTCGCGGTTCACGCTTCCCGCGGTGTCTTTTCCCGTCACAGCGTAGTACCACTCGCCGGTGTCATCCGTCACGGTGTGGACGAAGAGACCTCCGGGCAGTGGCAGGTACTCGCCGCCGGGAGTGATGCGAAAGCCGCGGGGATGGTACTGGTAATCTTCCCGTTCGCGGTACACCTCGGCATTGCGAAACCAGTCTTCGGCAAGCCCCCAGTGCAGGTTCTGTGCCAGCACTGTAGCATCATCGAGATTCTCCGCGGTAATCGGAGTCTGTGAAGCGTGGACTTCCAGGCGGCCCTGGAAGTCCTCGGTCTCCCGCCAGTGGAGGAACACCTGCCCGTCCTGATACAGTGCGTGGAGGTCTGTTACAATTGGTTCGGCCATGAGTGTCGTCGCCGCCAGAACCAGGATAAGAACAAGAATGACAAGTACTATCGCAGCGCGCATGTGGACCTCCATCCAGCCTGCTCAATGCCAAAAGGGGAGCGGCCCTGTCTGCCACTCCCCCATATATATTCCGCCGTCGGCTTATTGCAGCGGGAGATGCACCAGCTCGTCGTTATCCGCCGATTCGTACATGCCCAGGGCGATTTCCAGGCTGCCCCTGGCGCTTTCGAGTGTCACCCGGGGCTCGCCGCCGTTTTTGATAGCATCGAGCATATCCTGGACCATGTACATGTGCTCGAAGTAGGCGAAGTCGGCGGCGCCACCGGCCGCGGTCTTGATTTCGCCGGACCCGATCTTGCGGATCTCCTCATCCTCGGGCTGTTCGTCCTTGAACTCCCATGTCGTGATCCGCTCGCCCTGCATGATTGCGGTCCCGTCTTCGCCGTTGACCTCGATGCGGACATCAGTGCCCGGATACAGCGCCGTGGAGCCCTGGAGGACGCCCTTGGCGCCGCTTTCGTAGTCCAGAAACGACAGCACGGTGTCCTCCAGCTCGACCTCGGGATGCGCGAGGTTGTACATGAAGGAGCGCACGCTATCCACCTCACCCATCAGGTGGTGCAGCAGGTCAATGTAATGGAAGGCGTGCTGGATGGTGACTCCGGCACCTTCCTCGCGCTTGCTGCGCCAGTCATCCTGAAAGTAATACTCGGTGGCGCGGTACCATTTCATATACGCATCGCCCTGCAGCAGTCGGCCAAAGCGTCCGCTGTCAATCGCCTGCTTGATAGCCTCGATGGGCTTGCGGAAGCGCACCTGCAGCGAGATGGCACACTGGACGTCGTTTTCGTCCCGGGCGGCGATCATCTGATCGCATTTTTCCAGAGTCATCTCCGGCGGTTTTTCGATGATGACGTGCTTGCCCGCCTCCATCGCCGGAACGGCGAACTGGGCGTGATATGCGTTGGGTGTGAGGACGGTGATGACGTCAATGCGGTCATCGGCCAGCATGTCATCAAATGTCGATTTCTCACACGCGTATTCGTCGCAGAACTCGCTGAGACGCTCTTCGTCGAGATCGGCGGCGGCCACGACGCTCGCCTCATCAATCGCGGTTACAGCATCTCCGTGAAACTGCGAGACCAGCCCGCAGCCGACAATCCCAAATCCAAACTTTCCTTCTATCATCGGTTTTCCTCCCTGTGCTTTCTGGCTTCGTTTACATGAACAACTATTCGTCAGGTCCCTGCACTGTGTCAATGATCTCCGGCGCCACCCACACCTTGTAGCGTTTCTTGCCGGTGACCTCTTCCAGAATTCCGGCATCTACCAGCTTGTCGATGTTATTAAGAGCTGTCTTTGGGGTCACATCCAGTAGTTCACGCGCGCGGCGCGTTGTGACAACCGGTAGGGCAAATAGCTCATCCAAAAGCTTGAGCTGGAGCGCCGAGGCGCCCGGTGAACGGAGCCGCTCCCGGTAGAAGTCCCAGAGTCCGAGAAGCTCCATACTTCTGTGCGTCGCATCGCGGGCCTGTTCAGCGACGCCCTGCAGAAAGAACTCAATCCAATCCAACCAGCTTCCCTTAAGACTCACGTTTAGCAATAGCTGGTAATAGCGCTGTCGATTGCGGTTGAAATAGGCGCTCAGATACAACAGCGGTTCAGACAACAACTGCCAGTGACACATCAGAAGAATAATCAACAGACGACCTATGCGTCCATTCCCATCCAGGAACGGATGAATTGCCTCAAACTGGTAGTGAATCAGCGCCAGCCTGATAAGTGGTGGCAGGTTGTTGTCGGTGTGCAGGTAGTCTTCGAACGGGCCGAGCACGTCCATGAGCTTTTCGGGCGGCGGCGGAACGTAAACAGCCTCTGGCAACGGACAACCAGCAGGTCCAATCCAGTTTTGCGAGTCTCGGAAATACCCCGGCGTCAGGTTCCCGCCTCGAACGCCGCTCAGCAGACGCTCATGCAATTCCCGCAGTAATCGAAGGCTCGGAGGCAACTCCTCGAGCCTGGAAAGTCCGTATTCCAGCGCAGTTACGTAGTTTGAAACCTCAAGTGCGTCCTCAGAGGCAGCGTCGCTCTGTTCGGTGACATCGGCCTCAAACCAGAACAGATCCGACAGAGATGCCTGAGTGCCTTCGATCCGACTTGACAGAACAGCCTCCTTGCGCATGAACGGCCGGATAAGCAAATGTGGGTTTGGAAGGTTCGCTGCTACACCGGACAGGCAGGCCAACGCGCGATCGGCCTCGGATTGACGATTTACAAGCTCCCACGACAACTCGATCCTCGGCGGGAGCGGTTGTGGCAGGCATGCCTCATATCCCTGAGACGTAACAATTATATTACAATGCGCGGCCTCGCCACGGGCGTTCGTGTCCATCTAATGGTAGCTCGCTTCACTTAGTAAATTCTAATTATACTTTGATAGCAAAAAGTATAATTAGAATGTCTCTTTGTGTCAATTCAGTCTCTACCATCGCGATGCTCACCAGCATCTGACGCCTTCACTCCGGAATCAGGACCACCTTCAGGGCCTCCATGTTTTCGATGGCGTCGAACCCCTGCTTCCAGTCGCTCAGGGGCAGCTCGTGGGTGATGATGGCGTCGGCGTCCACCTTGCCGGAGTGGATGATGCTGATGGAGCGATCCCAGCTCGTGTAATACGTGGACATGTTGAAGAAAACCGTCAGGACCTTCGACTGCAGGGCGTCCCAGTCCAATTCTACATCCCGACCGCCGGTCAGGCCCACCGCGCAGATGCGGCCGCGCTTGCGCAGATAATCGGGCATAGAGGCGATTGCCGGGGGGGCGCCGGAGCATTCGACGACCATGTCGGCACCGATACCGTCCGTCAGTTCCATGCATTTTTCGACCGGATCCTCTTCGCCGAGATTGATGACGTGGTCAATGCCCACCTCTTTGGCCGTCTTCAGGCGCAGGTCCACATCGGCGGGTGTGCCGACGATCATGACCTCGCGCGCGCCGTCGCCCTTTGCCGCCATCGCCGCTGTCAGGCCGATGGGACCGGGTCCGATGACCGCTACGAAATCCTCCGGTTCCACCGTCGCCCGCTCCAGGACGTCGGTGACGATATTGGCGGTCGGCTCCACCAGCGCAGCGTGTGTGAAGCTCATATCATCAGGAATCT
>JBKHJK010000328.1:0-4050 GCA_046538215.1 Armatimonadota bacterium | reverse complement strand
GGCTGTGGTCGAGGGCGCAAAAACCGTCGAGGGTCTTGATCTCCACCTGCGGTCCATTGAGGAACTCACGGCTGACGACCTGCTGGAATACGACGCCATAATTATGGGCTCCCCCGTGTATTTCGGCACCATGGCCGCAGAGGTGAAGCAGCTCATTGACGTGTCGGTGAAGCACTTCACGGAACTGGACGGAAAACTCGGGGGAGCATTCGCCTCCTCAGGGGCCGCACACGGCGGCAATGAAACGACGATCCTCGATATTTGCAAGGCGCTGATGGTGCACGGAATGATCGTCAGGGGGATCGCTGAAGGCAGCCATTACGGTCCTGTGGCCGTCGGAGAGCCGGACGACGAAGAATGTGAGGAATGCCGTGAATACGGCAGAACGATGGGGCAACTGGCGGTGAAGCTGTTCGGCTAACTGCGGCAGCGATCATTCGTCTTTTTCGTTGCGTCGCGCAATCATTTTCGGCAGATTGATGACCTGTGACTTCTCCACTCCAGCTTCTTTCATCAGGCGGCGGGCGTAAATGGTGTTTCCGACGCCGCCTGCGCAGGTTGCATCACTGCTGATGATGAACTTGACATTCCTGTCGCCAAAGATGGCCATCAGATCGGCGTATTCGGCGGTGAACTCGGCCACATCAAGCTCTGGAAACCACCAGTGAATCTGGTTGCTGATTTCGAAGGCGGTTTCGTGTTCGGCCATGGCCGTTGCGAGATCCTGAAGCCCCGAAACCGGGAGCTGAGAGGGCGACAGCGGTGCAGGGAACTGGCCGATGTTAAATGGTCGGGCGATTGCGGTGATTGTTTTTTTCTCCACGACCCCAAAAAGCGCCCGAAACAGGTGTGAGATGTAGCGGTTCTTGTCGGCCGGAGGGTCCAGTGCTATTCCCTCTGTGCGGCCTCCAAGTGCAGCGAACACCACCGGAAACAGCCGCGCATGGCCGTCCGGAAGATCCACAAAGCCGCTTTCGTTGCGGATCGCCACCTCCAGGCCGGGTACGATTCTCACCGAGCTTTTCGCGTTTGCCTCCACGATCACCCGGGCGCGGTCTCTGGCATCATCGCTGACTGATTCGTAGGAATCGGCGAGGACCACCAGCTCCAATTCGGCGGCCTCTGCCGCACGTATCAGCTCCAGGAGGCTGTCACGTCCGCGGCCGGTATCGGTATGGATGTGACCATCATAGGGAATCATTGTCATTGCCGGTGCTCACCTGAAAGGTGTGTTTGGCAGGCTCTGGAAATAGTTCGCGTGCGTGGTGGCAAATTCCTTGTAAGCGTCAGCCTCCGAAGCCGTATTTTCCCAGCAGCGGCACAAAAACGCATCCGAGCTTGCTCACGGTCTGCAGTTCGCCATCAACCATCCTCGCAACCACACATATCTGGCTGCCACGGCTGCCCACCGGTGCGACAATCCGGCCGCCTTCCGCAAGCTGCTCTTTCCACGCCGGGCTGATCTTTGGCGCTGCCGCAGCCACGATAATCCCGTCATACGGTGCGGCCTCCGCGTACCCCTTGGAGCCGTCGCCGGTGATAATATGCACATTGTCGTAGCCCAGCCGCTGTACCGTTTCCCGGGCCTTATCAGCCAACTCCTGCAGATATTCTATCGCATAGACTTCGTCCGCCAGTTCTGCAAGAATCGCGGCCTGGTAGCCCGAACCGGCTCCGACCTCCAGGATTCTGTCATCCGGCCCGGCCTCAAGCTGCTCGACCATATACGCAACCATGTAGGGTTGCGAGATGGTCTGACCGGCGCCGATGGATAGCGGCCGGTCACTGTAGGCGGCCGAACGCGCGCCCGGAGGCACGAACTCATGTCGGGGCACCTTTCGCATCGCCTCCAGCAACCGCTCGTCACTGATTCCCCGGCGCCTGAGCTGCTGCTCAACCATCCTTTCGCGGGCCTGCTTATACCGGTTTCCAGAATCTCTTTCAGTCATTACATACCGTCCTCAAAATTGCCATGGCAGGTATCACCGTCTTCGGCGGTGAATAATACTATGCACGGCATTTTTCATAACCTGTACCAGTGAATGCAGCTACAGGGCGCGAAGAGGAGGTGGTGCCATTGCCAAACGCTATGCGCCCTCCCGAAGCACATCAACGCGGCGAGAATACAGATCTTTTCGTGGCGCTGATCCGGGCTGCTGTTGTCATCGCTCTTATTCTGGCGTTTACGTATAATTCGCATCTGCCCGGTGACATTCTCGCTCTGCGCAGCCCCCTGTTTTTGCAGGTTGCATGGGTTCTGGCCGCGGCGTTTACGGTCCTCGTTTTTGTGGGCCTGTGGGTTGGGCTTGATCTGAACATGCTGCGGCCTGTTGCCCTGTGCATAGATCTGTGCTTGCTCACCGCAATCGTGGCCAGTTTCGGTGAACTCGGTTCCAACCTCTTTGAGACATACTACCTGTTAATCATTATAGCCGCAATCTGGTATCGCCGCAGCGGCGCACTCACTGTGGCCGCCGTGGCGCTGGGCCTCAGCGTCTGGGCGGACTACCAGATCACCGGTGACAGCGTTCACACATTGCTGGCCGAGATGCTCTGGTCGCGTCTTCCGCTCTTCATGCTCGTGGCAGTCACCACCGGATACCTGGTCCGTGCACTCGAGCAGGAACGCGAGCAGAATGTTCAGATCAACCACGAGCTGCGCCTCGCCCGGCGTCTGCAGCGTGAGATGCTGCCCGAGTCACTGCCGGACCCGCCGGGATATGACATTGGCCTGCGCTTCAGCCCCGCCCGCTACGTCGGGGGCGATCTCTATCTCCTGCAGATGCAGGACAGCGACCGGATGCTTCTGACGCTTGCTGATATGGCCGGGCGCAGTGTCTATGGCCTTGTCCATCTTTCGGCGCTCAACTCTCATCTGCGCACCGCCATCGCCGATGATGAGCCGGTTGACGAAATCGCCCGCCGGATCAACAGAGGAACATACGAGGTGCTTCAGCCCGACAGTTTCGCCGCCGTCTTCATCGCCAGCCTGCAACTCAGCACCGGTGCATTTACCTTCGTCAATTGCGGCCATCTTCCTCCCATGCTCCTGCGTGAGGGGGATCCCGACCGGGCGGAAGAATTGCACAGTGGAGGGATTCTGATCGGCGCCGTCCAGCATCCCGACTATACCCCGGATGTCACAACCATCGAACCCGGCGACCTGCTGGTGTGCTGCACCGACGGGATCTCTGAGGCTCGCAATCATGAGGGACGACAGTTCGGCCAGGAGCATATCCTGCAGGTCATTGGCGACACCCCGGATCTGAGTCTCGGCGACCTGGCTTCAAAGATACTGGAGGAATCCGACGATTTTGCGGCATCTCCAACACGAGATGACGCCACGGTGATCCTGCTGCGTCGCAAAAAGTGCGAGACGTCACCGCATGCGACGGACGACGCCCCGGACTCTGCCGACAACCTGAACGTCTGAGGCGCGTATGGGCTGCATTTCATCATTCTCGGGCCGCAGCTCAATGTGGTCTTCGCGGCGGTAAAAGCGTTTGACGGTGGCATCATCCTGCATCAGCGCAACGACGATGTCACCATTCTCGGCGGTTTCCTGAGCCTGCACGACGACATAATCACCATCGAGAATACCGGCATTGATCATGCTGTCACCCTTGATCTCCAGCATGAACAAATCGCTGTCGGGAAAGAGTGTCGCCGGCATTGGCAGGGTGTCTTCAGTGTTCTCTGCTGCAAAAATGGGTTCGCCCGCCGCCACACGCCCGATGAGCGGGATTTCCTGTAATGAATCCGACGTTGAGGCCGATGAAGCATCGTCTTCATCAATAATAGGCCGGATAGCCCGTGTGAGCGAACCGTCGCGCTGCAGATACCCGGCCGCTTCCAGCGCTTTGAGGTGAAAATGGACAGAGGAACTCGAGGACAATCCGACTTTCTCCCCGATTTCGCGAACCGTAGGAGGATATCCGTTCTCATCAATGTAACTTACTATAAAATCGAGGATCTCCTGCCGGCGGGGCGTGAGTTCTTTCTTTCCCATGACTATCACCTGTTTCAGATGCTGTGTCGCCGCGTTTGACC
>JBKHJK010000327.1:0-4051 GCA_046538215.1 Armatimonadota bacterium | reverse complement strand
GCCTCATCCCAGCCGACATTCACCTGGTCACCGGTGAAGATGATGAAATCCGGATCCAGTTCATCCCCGCAAAACTGAAGCGCCAGGGCCAAAAGCTGGTCCGCATACGCCGTCACACGGTTGGTCTCCGGGATGTTGTCGGGCAGCGTGTGCAGCGGAAGTGGCTTACCGTCAACGGCCTCGTAATGCACATCGGCGATCTGGACGAAGCGGCACGACGGGCTGGACACTTCGCTCATTGCTTGAATTTCCTCGTATAAAGATCTTTCTCCAGCGCCTCGGGCCACTCACTCTTCGCCATCGGCGTCACCGAGACCTCCGAACCGGCTGCCTCACCCAGCACCGTCGTATTCACGGTAAAGCGACACTGGCCTTCGATTCCCCAGCCCGGGAAATAATACAGCTTCACCAGACCGTCGCGGATGGAGAAACCCGGATCGTTGCGCAGCACGATGACCGAACCCTCGTCGCCCGCCTCGACGTGGTCAATCAGGAACGCCTGGCTGAGGGTTTCGCCGTAGTCGAGTATGACCGCCGCCCCGTCGAGCAGACCGTCTGTGGGCAGATCGGTATCGGTGATCAGCGCGTTGCGGGTATCCCCTGCCTCGAGACGGTCGGTCGAGATCACGCTGCCGGTGTATGCGGGGACCTGTCCGGAGATCTGGATCTGTCCTGCCTCGAGACTGCTCACGCCCACTCCGTATGCGGAGGTGACAGAGCCGTCTTCGCCCGCACGGATCCAGGCGGCCCTGCCCCCGCCGACTACCAGACTGTCCTCAGGGCGCACGGTCGCAGGGGCCTGTCCGTCATAGCGGCTGAGGAAGAAGTCACGGGTGCCGTCGGCGAGCTCAACGCTGACGGCCACGTCTGCTTCGGCTCCACCGGTGCCGGTCGCCAGCAGGGAGGTTTCGGCAATGAACGGCTCCCCGGAATGGAACTCATGCACGGCGACGAACAGCGAATCACCACCATTGTGGCGGACGAAGCTGAAGGGACTGTAGCCGGGCCTGCGCATCGCCGGGGCCTCGCCCACAAAAAGCCTGCTTCCCTGCGGCATCATGAGCCAGTGCTGCGAGGCTTTACCGTCCTGGTATTCATAAGACAGTGTCGCGACATCAGCCAGCTCCCCGGCCTGCAGCTTCTCAATGTACCTGTGCATGACACCATCCACCGGAGCAAGCGACACACTCGCCGCGGCCGTGTAGGGCTCCTGCAGGCAGCCATGAAGCATCCAGTCGTGCACTTCGCCGCCCTGCACGCGGAAGATGTCCACCAGGTAGCTGTGGGCCTCGTCCACCTGTATCATCGCCAGGGTGCGCCGGTAGGTGCCCGCTTTCGGATAATAGGACTTCTCTGCGGACGCCTCCACGATCTGCACGGGGGCGTACTGCGTGGCGAAGATGCGCAGGCGTCCTTCGTTGTTGCTGTTGCCGTGGCCATAATCGCGATAGCGCCAGTCAGGGAAGGGCATGGCGTCCTGCTCGGTAATCTCGCGCTTCAGGCCGGAAAAGCGTCCGTGCTGGCTTTCTTCGTCAATGACCACCGTATTCTGCCCGGCGGTCATAGTATGCCATTCCCGGGTGGAGACCTCCCCGTATTTCGCCCGGTACAAAGTCGAACTGATCATCTCCCGGTCCTGGCTCCAGGCGATGATGTTCAGAGCGTCGAGATGGTCGTGGCCGTGGGTGCCGGAGAAATGCAGGTGCGCCTGCTGCTGGTTTTCGCTCTCGCCGCGGCCCATGATGACGTGGCCCATGCAGCCCAGCAGCTTCGGAGTTGACTGCGTCTTTTTTGGCACCCACCACGCGGGGCGGGGCCAGGAAGTGTCGTGGATGACGGCGGTGTTGTTGTCCGGCAGGGTGACCTTGCCCAGCGACTCCCACATGCGGTTGAAGTGGGCCTCGTACTTTTCACCCAGGTCGAGATTATCAACCCGCTCGCCCGTGACCTCCCACGCATACCCCGGCGGATCCGAATAGTCCGTCAGAAGCTCCGGAATCTGCCGGGACAGGCCGTTGGTGATGTCCTTGTGGTAACTCGGTGATCCTTCGTGCCAAAAACCGCTGACGAAATACGTGGCATGCAGGATGTTGTCGAGCCACTGCAGGGCGATATGGATGTAGTCGGGCTCCGGGAGAATCTGTCCGAACTTGCAGTATGACCGGATGCCGTGATGGTCCAGGTTCCCGTAGGTCTTATCAACGTCTTCGTTGAACTCGATGTGATACCGCAGCATTTGTTTGATGTCTTCCAGCACGCCAATATCCTGCATGACGCCGCTGTTGTAGATGAGGTCATAGCTGAACAGCAGGGGCTCTGCAGTGCCCGGAAAAAGGGGAACCCATCCACCGTAGAGGCCGGTGCTGTCCCAGCGCCTTCTAAAGTCCATGTCATCCTGGCTGTAGCGCTCATCACCACCGCGCTCACGCAACGGCCACTGTGGGATCACCTCGCTGTAGCGGTCGAGGATAATCGCGGCCCTGCGTGCCGGGTCGGTGGTGCCGGTGAGATGATACAAAAGGGCAAGGTCGAAGCAGTGCTCTTTCATGGCGATATTGGACTGGTTAAACGCACCCGTGCCATCTATCAGTGCCCGCAAACCCGTTTCGTCCATCTCACGGAGGCGCTGTGTGGCACGCTCCAGCATGGCCACGGCGACGTCGTGGTAGGTGCCCTCACCGGTGGCCCCATGAAGCATCACCGCGGCATCGAGGACGGCGTAGAAATGTCCGTTTTCGGAGTTCGTACGCCCTCCGGGTTCATACAGCGCCGCAAGTTGTGCGCGGGTTTGCTCAAAATCCTCCCCGTAGCGGCTGATCAATCCGTCAGGGTTGGTCGTATTCAGGACCCCGTATCTGGGAGCCGCAATCACCGGCCGTTCGGGGGTCATGCTCATGGCATACGCCACCAGACACATCCCCATCAATGTCACACACACGGCAATTCGCACGCTGTCACCCCCTCTCTATTTTGTCGGCAGTGTGGTGAAAGATCAGTCCGGGGAGTCGACGGCGGCTGCGACGGCCTTTTTGCCAAGCTCTCGGGCCGCCTCCATGACCTCCGGCATCTCGGCAACAGCGCCCTTCTTTGCGGCGGATACGCACACGTCGCCGATGTACTGCCCTCTCCAGCGCTTCGCCCACAGCTTTGCCGGATCCGTCACCCAGTGGCTTTCGTCCTGCGTGGGGTGACCGTACGGGCACAGCACCGCCCAGATCATCCCCCGGAAGCCATCTGCAAGCCACTCGCTGGCGTAATAGCACGACCAGCGATCAACGAAGCATTTCATCTGTGCGGTCACGCCCTGCCAGTACACCGGGCTGCCCAGAGCGAGGATATCGCATTCCAGCACCTGCTCCATCACCCGGCGCCAGTCATCAAAGCCGCGCAGGTCCACCCGGTTTTTCCAGTCATCGCCCACCTCGGCGATGGGGCGGATGTCTATGTCGTCGAGATATATCTTCTGGATCTGAGCCCCGGCCTCCTGAGATCCCTGGAGAAACGCGTCACAAAGCAGGTCGGTGTTGCCGTTCTTTCGGGGGCTTCCGATGAGCGCGATCGCTTTCACCGTATGCACACCTCTATCTCAAAAAATACAGATGAACCGGGGCCGCACGAAGCAGCCCCGATTCGTGATTGCGAACATCCGGGCTGCAGGGCCTATATTTCCTTGAGGATCTCGGCCTTGCGGGCGGCGTACTCCTCGTCGGTGATCAGATCCCTCTCCCGCAGTGATGCGAGTCTTTCCAGCCGCTGCTCGACATCGGCTCCGGATGACGGCGGCTGCTGTGCTCCCTGCTGCGACTGCCGCATCGCCTCCATCATCGCCGATCCCATCCCGACACCGGCTCCCATGCCGACACCGATGGCCGCAGTGCCGCCACCACCCTCGGCCTGGGGCATATCACCGATGGCCTGGGCGGTGCGGAATCGCATATAGCGGTCCATGTCTCCCACCGCGGCCATTCCGGAGCGCTGGTCAATCATTTCCAGGACCTTATCCGGTGGCGTGATGGCCTCGATCATGAAATCAATCAGCTCGAGGCCGTAG
>JBKHJK010000005.1:0-18341 GCA_046538215.1 Armatimonadota bacterium | reverse complement strand
CAACATATTCGTACAGGTCACCAGGGTCGTCGGGATCGGTGGGCGGGGGATATGTATGGCGCGCAGTGAGCGGGGGCAGGTCATAGACATTACGGAAAACCACGCGGAAACGGAAACGCGAACTGCCCGTTCCGTCGTCGGGGCTGATCTCCTCGGGATAGACACTGATGGGATCGACGCCCTCGGCATCTCCGCTGTACCACTGCAAATAGTCAGAATTATCACTGTAGGTGTTGTATGGCTGAGTCCTGATGGTCACCGTTTCCAGATCGCCGTCATCCAAGTCGCGGAAAACCGCCCGGAAGGTCGCTCTCTGCGGGGCCATGGGAGGATGGATTGCAGAGGTCGGCAGCACCCCGAAGGCGGGCTGATGGGGATTGCCGAAAACATCGCGACCGGCGAAGGGGCCAACGGTGAAAACCCGGCCCTCCATGCTGCTGTCCCACGAGGAGACAACTCCTTCATTGACACCGGCGTCAGGTCCGTTGGGATCCACAATCTGAATGCTGGGACTGAGGCCACCGTATAGAGTGAGCGAGTGTATCGCCTCATCCTCAGGATCGTAGAGGGCAACCACTCGGAAGTAGCGCGCGGAGTTGGCGGAGGCGTACTGGGGCCATATACCGACACCCTCATCCTCGGCGTCCAGATATCCCAGTTCCAACTCGCCGGCAAATGCAGGGACCGCAATTGCGACGACCATAATGATTGATACGAGTGCGATGAATAAGCTCGAGCTCCAGTGCGGATGTTTCACTGTCGCGTCCTCCTAAATGGCATCAGATACAGGACCGCGGCCTCAGGCATAAACACTCTTGCATCGCCCGCTGCTGTTGTTACGGGCGACCACCGCACGCGCACTGTTGAAGACACCGCCCTCCCACAGGTTGCGTCCGGTGCTTTTGCAGCTATTTTTGCACAGCATCCATTGTAACCAATGCTATCTTCAAAAGTCAACTGAATGCACCGAGGGATCACCCATGCGAAACAGGTTGTGCGGCTGCATGAGCGCCCTCAAGATTCAAAAGGCGCCGTTTGACGTCCAGCCCTGCGCCAAAGCCGGTCAACGAACCGTCGCTGCCGATGACCCGGTGACACGGAACCGCTATCGGCACCGGGTTGTGGGCCATCACCTGCCCCACCGCCCGGCTGGCATTTGGACGCCCTGCCTGTACGGCAATATCACGATAGGAGGCAGTCTGCCCTCGTGGTATTGTTCGACACGCCCCCAACACATGCCTTCCAAAGGAGGAAAGATTTGATAAATCGACCGGAAAATTCACATGGTCGCGATGCCGGCACAGATATGAGCGAACCTGCCAGTACGCCCGGCGAAGCAGTGCATGCGGGCAACATGAAGCAGCCGGCAGATGACTGACAACATCACCAAAGGCCGGCTGCGGCAGGATGATTCGTGTTATTCCCGATTCGCTTGCTGCAAGGCCCATCCACCCTGCGGGAAGGGCCGACTGTGGAACCCATGCAACCACCATTCGGCTGTAATTGCCCGGTGCGCCGAGTGCAGTTGATGTGGCGGCCTGTTGCTGGGTCATGACACTATCCCGCTGTGTGTTCGCCGTTACGCCGCCAGTCCTCTGTACAATCCTCCCTCTGTTTCAACCCGTACGAAACTTCACGCAACCGTAACTTTTCGCGAACAGCCGCACTGTGGCTCTATCACGGGGATACCCCGTTGCAGACGCAGCTTAATCAGTGCGTGTCTGGGGATCCCAGAACCTGGCCGAGTCGAGCTGCGTCTCGCGTGCCCACTTTGCATGTCCGTCGGCGTAGCCCCAGTTGAGGCCGTCGTTGTGGCGCTCGGGCCGGTTGATGGCGTGGAAGGAGTTGTCGTTGGGATCTTCGCCGGCAACGGCCACGGTTCCGCCGGTGGCGTTACAGATGTCGTTGCCGGGATCATTGATCCACCACTCCTCGCCGGGTGCATTCGCCGTCACACCCAGCGTCTCCGGGGGGACATCGGCCAGAATGATCTTTGACGAAGCATCAAAGAACTGTCCGACGCTGGCGCCCTGTCCGACGATCCAGTTGTAACCGTAACCGACGTAGCGGTCCTTGCGATTTGTGCAGCGCAGAATCTGCTTGTTGTGTGTATATGAGTAGATCAGGTCGTGCCACTGGTCGTTGCCGAGTTGGCCGTAGGGCATAAACTCATCATAATCCTGTGCGTACATCTGCACGGCCAGCAGAAGCTGCTTGACATTGGACAGGCACGCCGTTTGTCTCCCCTTCTCCCGAGCCCGCGAGAAAACTGGCATAAGCATGGATGCCAGAATGGAGATGATGGCGATGACAACCAGAAGCTCAATCAGCGTGAAACCGGCTTTTTGTTGTATGCGTAACTTCATGGCAGGAAGGCCTCCTGTTGATGTTCGCCTCACGGGGGCCCTCCGCCACCTGACCCGTCATTCCCCGCGCGAACAGTCCGCTATGTCGCACTGTTTTCGTCATTGCGTCGCTCTTACAACTACTAAGACGTACCGGTAACGGACGTGTTCCCGATTATTCAGCGCCATTATCAGTATGTGCGTTCTGTGCCACCGTTAAACTCTTGCAACCTCCACCGGCTTTCCGGTTTTTGCTGATTCATTTGCGGCCAGAGAAACCGCCGCCGTCTGCAGTCCGCTGCGGTACGAACACGGGATGGTGGCAGAGTCATCGTTCCGGATGGCCTGGACGAATGCCTGGTCAATATTCATCGTCTCTTTGGGCTCTGCGGTCACGTCTTCGTCGTCTTCCGGCATAAGGGTGTTGCCATCAACGCCCCACTGCAGGATATGGTCTTCGACAAGGAATTTCAGGTCCGACAGTCCGCCGCCCTGGGTCATCATCGGGCTGGTGACCACCGTGCCGATGGCCCCGTCATGGAACTTAAACAGCGCGCCCTGGGCATCCGGGATGTTAAAGTCTTCCACCGTCTCCATCGCACGAAGCGAGTAGTGGGCGTAGACTTCGACGATCTCTCCGGCGAGATAGCGCATCAGGTCAACCTGGTGTGTGGTCTGTTCGTGGAGCTGACCGCCCGACTGGTGCATCTGCCGCCACCACGGAACCTGCGGGAGACCTCCCCAGCGGTGGGAGCTGACCATGCCAATCGTTTTGCGTGACAGGTACCTGCGGGCCCTCTGTACTGAATCCAGCAGCCGAAGCTGATAACCCACACAGGAAAGCACGCCCGCCTTATCAATAGCCTGTGCAATCTCGAGGCCCTTGTCAATGTCCATAACAACGGGCTTTTCCACAAACACATGTGCGCCCTTTTGAGCCGCCAGGATCTCCGCGTCCTCGTGGGCGAAGGGCGGGACACTGACGTAAAACGCATCCGCGTCCAGCTCTTCAATCATCGCGTGATAATCAGTGTACGTGGCGGCGTCATACTGAGCGGCGACCTCCTCGGCCTTCTCTTTGACGATGTCGCAGATGCCGATGATGTTGACGCCCTCGATGTCGGCCGCACGCTGCATGTGTCCCTGTGCATTGCCGCCTGCGCCGATGAAAGCAAGTGTGGTTTCCTGTGCCATTGAAAGTGCGCCTCCTGAACAGAGTGGTACTGAGGTCATAGTTTTTCTTCGCCGGGCTGCTGTGGACCTCCCGCGTGATCGAAACTTTTCAAATTCTTTGTGGGCCACTGCCGCTTGATATGGGGCACTGCAGCAGTCATAATACGGGTGACTTTCATTTTGCCCGGTGGGAGCTGTGGGTATGCCTCCTTCGACGTATGTTGCCGTGGATACCGACGCACTGGCTCACAACCTGACCTGTGTTCGCACGCGGCTGGCCGACGATGTGAAGCTCATGGCGGTGGTGAAGGCCAACGCCTACGGTCACGACACGGTGCTGGCCGCCGAAGCATTTGCATCTGCCGGGGCCGACTGGTTCGGCGTCAGTACGCCGCACGACGCCATCGCCCTGAGACAGGCTGGCCTCACACAGCCGGTCCTGGTGTTTTTGCCGGTCCTGCCGGAAGAGCTGCCGGAAATGATCGCCACCGGTATTACCGCGACCGTGGCATCGGTCGAAAATGTCGTCGAATGCGCGGAGGCTGCCGATGAAGCCCAAAAGGCGGTCAACGTGCATTGCTATGTGGACACAGGACTGGGACGGATCGGCTCCGATGACGCGCTGCCGGACATCATTGACGCCTGCGTGCGCTATCCGAGGGTGAACCTGACGGGGGTATATACGCATTTCGGGCCGCGTGGTTCGGGTGCGCTGCTGGGCGGGATTGATGCGCTGAGGCCGGGGGCGTCCGCCCGGGCGTTTGCGCGGCTGGCCAGTGACGCCATCGCCTCCGCGGGCGCCGGGAGAGTTTTGCGTCACTGTGTCGCCAGCTCCATGTATCTTCAGGAGCCGAAGAGCCACCTCGACATGGTGCGCATAGGCACACTACTGTACGGACAGGGTCCCGCCGACGTTGATGAGCTGCCGTTCGATCTGCGGAAAACCTTTGAACTCCGAACCCACATCATCGCCACCATCACACTCCCCGCCCGCTCTCCGGTGGGCTACGGCGGGGACTTCATCACGCGGCGAGAAACAACCGTGGCGACACTACCGGTGGGGCTGGCCGACGGTGTGGGCGTGCTGCCGGAATCACTAACCGGTGGGCTGCGGTATGCGGTCAAGCAGTACCTCAAGCGGCGCGCCGCGGCCGCCGGAAGAACCACCCACGGCCCGCGGGCACGCATTGACGGCACTGAGGTCCCGATTATTGGCCGCATCTCCATGGACCAGTGCTGTCTCGACATCACCGACATTGAAGCCGGGGTGGGTACCGAAGTCGCCCTGGAGCCCCGCCGAACCACCACCTCTCCAGCAATCCCGCGAATCGCCGCAACAATTGAAACAATTGAAGAGAAGGCCGAAGAATGATGTCACGGGTTACACCGGATGCACGTCCACGACGGTAATGCCCCTGCCCGGCACGCGGACGCTGAAGGTGCTGCCCTGCGGCTGAATGCGCACTGACGGGAAGTTCGTGACGATGTCAATGCGCTCGATGTCGCGTTTCATATCCACCACTGGCCCGGCATAGACATCCGTCTTGTTCTTCAGGGCCACGCGGACAGTTCCGCCGCCGAGTTCTGCGGCCATCACGGTGACATCCCCGCTCCCCTCCTGAAGCACCGGGGCATCTGACACGCGCCGGATGGCCGCGACGCAGGCGTCCAGAAATTCGCCGGACACCTTCCGGAAGTACATGTGATCCCAGTAGCCCGATTTATCCTGCACGGCACTCATATCCTCCGGGATGTTCTCAGCCTCCGCACCCACAGGCGCCGAGGGCGTCCACTGCACATCGGTATTCCACACTCGCAGGCTGAGTTCATTCGGCCAGTACACGTCGCTGAGCTCGATGTCCCCCTCCTGCAGCCCTGCAAGATTGGGGCCTATGATAATGACCGGGCCGCGGTGGTAATTCAGCAGTGTCTGCCGCTCATCGTCTTCCATCAGGTGGGGATTGATGGCCAGTATCGGCCCCTCAGCGGCGTCGAGATCTTCTATGCGGACAGTTGCAGTGACAGGAAGACCGCGCGTGAGCAGATGAAACAGCAGCCTGTGCATCGTCCATGTGCGCCTCTCGGTGAAATCCTCCCCCTGCGCGTGCATCAGCGCATCCGACCACACCAGCGTGGGGCCGAGACACTTCTGGGGCATCGCCGACAGCGCCCGGTCCCACCGCTCGCGCAGCCACAGCCACTCACATTCACTGATGGCGTCACCCAGGCAGGCGAGGAAACCATCGGCGGCGGGCACCAGTGCGCCCGGGGCTGTGTGATAAACATTCAAGAGTGAATAAATGTCCTTTTCCAGCACCGTCGGGTTGTGGCGGATGGCGTCCCACTGCTCGCAGATATCGTGGACGTTGTGCAGAAAGATCAGCCGCGCATCCGGGACGTACGCCCTGATGAGCTGCAGCATTGCCAGAAAATCGTAATGCCGGGAGGGCACCGCACATCCGGGTCGGGGATCCATGCTCAGCCCTGATGCAACTGTCTCGACGATGATGCCGTCAACGCCGGTATCCACGATTTTTCGGTAATCAATTCCGTAGCGGTACAGCGATTCGAAGGGCGCCCTGCCCCATGCGGAGTTGATGACAGCCTGCTGTCCGGCCTCATGCAGCGCATTCACCGCCTTTTGCCAGAAGCCCGCCCATCTATCCGCCATGAAGTCAATCCAGTGGTGCCGGTACTCCCGCCACAGCGTCTCGCCTCGTTTTTCGAGTGCGTCCACATCATGCCCGCAGGGGCCGCTGATGATCTCGGGGAGTTCCTCATCCAGCCACTGCTCAAACTGTCCCATCATGTCATCGGACATGGGGACATCCCACAGTGGGCCGTTGAGCGGTCCGTAGCCATCGGCGCCGTGCCAGCCGTCGAAATCGTAGGCCTCCATGACTCGCACGAGCTGGGGGATGAAGTAATCCTCGAAATAGCTGCCGTTCTCGAGGCGTGAAAGAGGGTTCAGGGCGGCGACCCACCCGTGACCTCGCTGAACCCGGCAGGCCTCGCGATGGTCGCTGAGCCATTCGTGGTGATATTCGTTGTTGTAAAAGCGGGTGAAGACCGTCAGGTACACCTGCACCCCGCGGGCGTGAAGCTCCTGTATGAGGCCCTCAAGCTGGCGGTTGGTCCAGATCTGTCGCTGCCGCACCTGGTTGAACTCGTGACCGTCGCGGGCACAGTAGTCCAGAGGGAAATTGTACTCCCCCGCGGTCTCCTCATAGGAGAGTATGAAATCCACCGAGGTCAAAAGCAGACAGATAGTATCGGGGACGAATCCTGCGGTGTTAATATACTCGCCGACACCGAGGTCCTCCTGCGTATTATCGAAACCGATAAGTTCTGTCCAGATCCACTTCTCACAGGAGCGCTGTGTGTCCATAGACGCCTCCGTTTACCGCAGTTTCTTCCATTCATCAATCATCGCCAGCCCGTTTTCCCACGGCATGATGCTGTGAAGCGAGGGGCACGGGGTGATGATGAGTCCGGTTTTGCCAACCGCCTGGAAGCAGTCCCGCACGGCCTGGCGGGTGATTTCCGGGTCCGGCTCCTGGAGCTGGTAGCTGCTGGAGGGCCCGATCCAGAAGCTTTTGGTGCCCTCCTGCGAATCCACGATCTGCTGCAGGTCGTGGTCCTTGAAGGCGATGTCTATGGAGATCAGGCAGTCAACATTCAGCCGCCGAAGGTAATCGAGCATCGGCATTATGCCGGTGTTTACGGTATAGACGACCGGTTTTCCGGCCTGGTGAGCCGCCTCTGTCTCCTGCTGGATCCGGTCGAAGACAAACTCCTGTAGCATCTTCGGGCTGTAAAAATCGGTGGTCTCATAAAAGCCGTTCCGTGCGATGATGTCGGCACCAAGCTCGACGGCGATCTCGATCCTGCGCATATTGACCTCGTGCTCAATTTCAAGAAAGCGATGCACGATTCCGGGGTTTTCGACCATCATGATACACAGATCTGAGGGGCCGAATATCTGCAGCGCCCCTGTCAGGCCCATGCCGACACTGGCGCGGGTGGCGAGGGTGAACTCATCGGCGATTCTTCTGCGCTCCATGAAGCTGAAGCGCAGGCGATCCAGCGCCGCCTTACTCTGCACAGGCCGGAGGATGTAGCTGAGACACTCCACGTCCTGTTCGGTCTCAATCCACTGCTCGGTGGCATGGGCGGGGAGGAAGTCGGTGAAGAACGGAATATCGTACCCGTGGGGCCAGCGCTCGTCATAATCCACCGTGGCGCTGAGCTCTCCGGCGGGCGTGTCATAGACCTTGTGCAGCGTTTGGTCAGATTCATCAAACCACACACGGCTGGACACGTCCGGGTGCGGCTCCCACGACCCGGCACTCACACTCACCACCGGGTCTGTATCCAGCACATTCACCCCGTAGTCCACCTGCTCGTAGATTGAAGGGCCCCAGGGGAAGTTCCAGCTTTTGCCCCGGCGCTGCGTTGCCGAAAGCTGGTTGAAGCTCGGCGAACAGGGCACATAATCCACCGGCTCCCTGCGTATCGCCGCCATCACGCGTTCGTTGTGAGACATCCCGGTCCGTGCGCTCATTGTTATCCCTCGATATCAAACACGCGCAAAGCGTTATCCTCTGCGATGCTGTCGTAGCACTCCTGTGTGATGTGACCGTCACTGCGGGCCTGCCTGAAAAATTCGAGGTTGGGCTGCGGCTCACGGGTCTGGCGGACGTGGCAGATGTCGGTGCCGAAAAACAGCTTGTGCTGATGCTCCTGCATGAACTGGTAGCCGAACTCCGGATCCCGGGTGAGGGCATTGAGGCCGCTTCCCGCGGAGATGTCGGCGTAGGCATTGGGATAGGTTTCGAGCAGGTGCGGCACCGCTCCACCGGGAGCGACCGGGCCGTCGGGATATCCGCCGATTTCCTGCCGCTTCACGTCAGCGGAGATTTCGGCCCAGAAGTGCTGGCCGTGTCCCACGAAGACGGTGTCGGGATACTTTTTGATCATCTTCTCCATCCGCGGCAGGCCCACCTCATCAACCTGGCGGCTGGCGTCCATGTGAAAGATGATGGGCATCCCCAGCCGCCCGCAGGCGTCATAGATTTCCTGCAGCCGGGGGTCATCCATAAACAGGCCGGACATGCACTCCCCGAAGCCCACGCAGCCGCGCTCGCGATACTCCTCCAGCACGCGGTAATAATCGAACGAGGCATCCGACGGACCCCTGCGGGGGTCCATGTTGCAAAAGGGTATGAAGCGGTCCGGGTGCTGCGCGCAGACATCGAGCACATAATCGGTGGTGACGTAATAGAAGGTTTCCTCCGGGCTTTCGATCGGGTGCAGCGCAGCCCGGCCAACCTCATTTTCATCCATCCACCGCAGCAGATCCTCCGGCGTAATCTCCGGGTCGAAGTACAGCTTCCCCACGTGCATGTGAATGTCAATCATCGTTTCTTACCCCTGATCATCGAAAGAGTGCCCCGTGCGAGGCGTTTTTGGGCAACAGTGCCTCATAAAAACCAAAGATCCCGTGGCTCGGCCTGAGACCTGTGTCATTTGCTGGTTTCAGGTGGCGGATTATCGTTCATCCGCCAGCTTCCAGCCCGAGTTAACGCCCTTTGATGGCGTCTGCGGGTTTTATGAGCCACTATTACGTTTTTGGGCAAAAACTCGGTCTCTTCGTATCCAAAGGCGCGACGCCATCCCATGCTCCGTCCCCCATGCGCACCGCAAAGCCAGGTTCCGCTGCTAAACCTGACGAACAGTACTTTATGTGTGTCCGCATCCACGCCACACGGTCTTTGGCTGCACGGCTCCACTCGGGGCCGCCTCCAGCAGCTTTTGCGAATCTTCCGTCAGCAGAAAGCCGATATTGTCTTTCATATAGTCAACGGTAGTGTGGAAGATGTCGCGGATGCGCACATTTGTCACCGTGGCCTTCCCCACTTGCGCGGTGTTAAGGACGCCATGTTTGTCCAGCACCTGTCGCATCTTCCCGAAATCGTTGCGGAAGCCCGCGTAGCAGAGGTATTCGACCGACTGTGAGGGCATCTCGGTGCCGTCGGGGAGGATCACCGTCGAGCCGGCGTAGCTGCGATAATAGCGGTATGGCACCTGCATATACTCCTCACAGGCGTGAAGCTGGGTGCAGGAGCTGAAATCCACGCCCACAAGCAGGCACCAGGCGTCCAGGCCGTAAAGCTGGTGAAAGGTACTGCCGTGCCCGAAGCTGCTTTTACCCTCCCCCATGACATTGCCCATATCCGGTCCGATGGCCGCGACGGAATGGACGATATGCGTGCTGCGCTGGGCTTCGGGGCGCTGGCGGAAGGTTTCGGCGATGATGCCCACCTCGTCTTTGACCGGGGTGTTCTGCAGATCAAACGTCACCCGCGGCTGGTTCCGGAACGGCCCCCAGGTGAACGTCGGGACGACCACCGTGCCTGCGGCGCCGACGGTATCCAAAAGCGCGTCAATGGCCACATCGGCGCCGCCGTCCACCCATCCAAAGGCGCTGAGGGATGAGTGAACAAGAACCACGTCGCCCTCTCTCAGGCCAACCTCCGCAAGTCCGTTCATTATGTCGTCGTATGTCACGTTTTGGTCATGCATCAGGAGAAAGTCACCCGTTGATCCCGTGTGTTTCAGGGTAATGGTGCGTGGACGAATGCCCGCGAGGTAGTTCGCTCAATCGCCTGATGTGACCTGTATATCCAAACAAAAAAGGGCCCGCGATATCGCAGGCCCCCTTGCTGACGGTATTTGCTGCTACTGGCCGGCGTCCTTGTTGGTCTTGAACACGTCCCAGCTGCCGAACTGCTTCTGGGCCTTGGCATGTCCGTCGGCGAAGGCGCAATTCATCGTCAGGTTGTGACGGTATCGCATGTGGCGGACTTCCCCGCTGTCGTTGGCGGGTATGGGGCTGCCATCGGTATTGAAGCCCACATCGTCAACGCCGTTACTCCACAGGGTAGCCGATTCGTAAATAACCACGGTGTTTGCGGGCTCGTCAACCCTCGCCACCGACAGACCTCTGCTGTATCCCCACGGGCCGGGGCCGATGTAGGGTGTGGTGCCTCCACTGTCATCAACGAGAATGCCGTAGCTTGAGGTCACCTCGCGTCCAAAGAAGCCCTCTTCGTTGGGCATGTTACTGCGCCAGCCGCCGGTGTAGGTGTATGAGCCGGACGGGCAGACGAAGATCTGGGTGTTTTTGGTGTACGGTGCAAGCTGATCGTATCCACCGCAGGCGCGGGCGTTGCCATCACCGTTGAGGAACATGTAGCCACCGGGGAATCGCTCATCATAATCCTGTGTGTACATCGCCACGGCCAGGCCGATCTGTTTCATGTTGCTCAGACACGACGACTGCCGCGCCTTCTCGCGGGCCCGGGCAAACACGGGGAACAGGATTGCCGCCAGTATCGCGATGATCGCGATAACCACCAGTAGCTCGATCAGTGTAAAACCGAACCGTTTCGCTGTCATCTGTTTCGTCTCCTTTCAAAATTACCTGCCCTGTCGTGCCACAGATTATTTTGTCACAGTGGAAAAATGGAAGCCTGCAGGTTTCCAGGCGTGCGTGAAGAGAGTGGAGCACAGATGGGTCACGCGTTCATTATACCCGGCTCCATATTGAGGGCTAAAACTTCATCATGCGTGACAGCGGCGGTTATCCGGGACCACTGCCACGCACGTGCCATGCTTCAGTTTATCATCCCATGGCCTCCGCCCTATCCGTTCGGGTCAATGAGGAAATCCGACCCCAGCATGGACGATTCGCTTCCGCTCTTGGCGTGGCCGTCACAGAAGCCAAAGTTCCCCTGGTCGTTGTGATCATAGCGCAGCCCGTACGCCTCGTAGTATCCGCCGCTGTACACATAGGCGTCGAAGCGACTGAAGCGGCCATACCCTTCAAGTCTGTCGGGATTTGAGGCGTGCGTGATCCAGCTTTCGGCCACCGCGACCGTTCGGGCCGGCTCTGGAATGCGGGCTTCCGGAACGCCCTGGACACGGGTGTTAATACCGTAGGGGCAATAATCGCCGCAGTACCAGTTATACGTCGGTCCGGAGGGACATCGCCAGATATTGCCAGCTCGGCCGCTGGTGGTGCCGCCCTTGATATACGGATCAATGAGCATCGGCCAGTAGTAGTATCCGTTGCAGCCGTTTTGGTCCGGGATCCTGAAGGGAGCATATCGGCTGTCGTAATCCTGCGTGTACATTATGAGTCCCAGCATGATCTGCTTGACGTTGGAAAGACACGTGGACTGCCGCGCCTTCTCCCGTGCCCGTGCAAAAACCGGGAACAAAATTGCCGCCAATATCGCGATGATCGCGATAACCACCAGCAGCTCAATCAGTGTAAAACCAAGACTTTTCCTATCCACCTTCTACCACCTCCATGATAGTCTTTATACCCCAAAATATCGGCAATTCAAACCGTATCCAGCCACAGTATTTTCAAAGATCGTTTTGCCGTCTCTCGCCGCGAACCGCCGTGCGGCTCAGAAAGGATCGATGATAAAGTCGGACCCCATCATCGCCTGCTTCGAGCCGCTCTTTGCATGCCCGTCACAGAACCCGAAATTGGCCATACCGTTGTGATCGTAGCGGGTCCCCCGGGCGTGGGTCCAGCCGCCATAATACACGTAGTCATCGAAGGTGTGGAAGTCGTAGTAGCCGCGGATGGTGTCTTCGCTGCCGTCCTTGCACATCCAGCATTCGCCCAGAAGTATGGTCTGGGCGGGCTCTTCGATGCGCGATTCGTTTTGTCCGGCGACATAGCGGTTCAAACCGTAATCGGCGTAATACCCGCAGTACCAGTCATCAAGCCCGGGGCCTGACGGACAGCGCCAGATGCCCATCCCGCGCACCGTATAGCTGTCATTGACTGCGCCGGCCTTGATGTACGGGTCAACCACCATGGACCAGCGAATCGTCCCACCACAGCTGATATCGTCGGGAATATTGCTGAATGCCAGCCGGGGGAGCCGCGAATCGTAGTCCTGCTTGTACATCAACAGCGCGAGGTTGATCTGCTTGACGTTGGACAAACATGTGGACTGCCGGGCCTTTTCGCGTGCCCGTGCGAACACTGGAAACAGGATCGCTGCCAATATGGCGATGATCGCGATGACCACCAGAAGCTCGATCAGTGTAAAGCCGTGTGCTTTGTGCCCCATTGCTCTCACCCCTTATTTCTTTTCCTGTCCAATTTTCACATTCGACATCAACGTTGCCGTGTCCTGCTCGTACCGACAAAAAATATGTTCCCGGTTATATATTTATTCCATCTCCATCTGCCCGCGGTGCTGAGTTTGAGCCTTTTTTCGGCTGTCGGCGATGTCTCACGGTGCATCCCGTAAAAAAAACACCGAGCGGAGACGGCAGTCCGTGCGCCGCTGCAATGAGTGCAGGTCATTGGAAGGTTTGCGCCTTAATCTTACACTCACCTGCACAGAAAAATCGGATTGAAAGCTTGATTTGCGCCGCCGCATAATTTATAGTTTTGGCGTGGATGGTCACCGCCGTCAGCAAACCGGGTGCTGCGTATCGCCGCCGGTCACCGGAGGGAGCGGTATGGCAGACAGGCAGAACATCATCGTTTTGATGACCGACCAGCATCGCGGCGATTGTCTGTCATGTGCCGGTCATCCACACGTCCAAACACCGAACCTCGACCGCATCGCGTCCGAAGGTTTGCGCTTCTCCAACGCCTACAGCAACTGCCCTGTGTGCATGCCCGCACGAGCATCTTTCATGACCGGTCTGTACCCGCACAATCACGGACAGTGGGTCAACGGCGACCGCATTGATGACCGCCTTGAGACATATCCCCAATACCTCCAGCGGGCAGGGTATCACACCTGCCATGTTGGTAAATCGCACATGTACCGCCACACTGACGAGCTGCACATGGATGAAATGAAGCCATTCATGCACGCCCTCGGTTGGGATGAGGTGGTGGAGACCACCGGACCGTGGGCGACCCTGCGGTGCCGGTCGGTCATGACGGACCGGTGGGAGGAGCTGGGCTGCTACGAAATATTCATCGAGGACTACCAGCGGCGGCGGGAGGTCGGGGGCGTGAAGGCGACCTGGCCGAGTCCCATGCCGCGCGGTGAGACGCTTGATGACTTCGTGGGCCGTACGGCATGTGAGTATATCTCGTCGTACGAGAGGCAGAAGCCGCTTTTGCTGTTCGTCGGGTTTGGTGGCCCTCACTCACCGTGGGACCCGCCACAGGACTGGGCTGATATGTACGACCCGGATGAAATGGAGGCCAACAAGCCGCCAGCCGAGCCGGGGCCATGGGTGCCGCCGCCGGCCGCCGAGCACCAGCGGCGCATGGAGAATGATAGCCTCGGTATTACTCCGGAGGATAACGGCAAAATCAGGGCGCTGTATTATGCCAAGATCAGCCATATAGATTCGTGGATCGGTGAAATCCTCGACGCCCTGCAGGACCGGCAGATGCTGGACAGCAGTACGCTTCTTTTCTGGTCGGACCACGGCGAGATGCTGGGCGACCACGGGCGTTTGAGCAAGTCGGTCTTTTACGAGGAGTCCGCTCATGTGCCGCTGATCATCCGGCCGGCCGGATACGACACTCCCGGTGCCGTCTGTGACCGCCTGGTGAGCCAGATTGACTGCGTGCCGACGATGCTCGAAGTCGCCGGGTGTGAAGAGAAGCCGCAGCAGTTCGGCCGGTCCCTGATGCCTCTTCTGGACGATCCACAGGCAGAGCACAAACCTGCGGTGTTCAGCGAAATTGACCACCGCGTAATGATACGAACCGACAGATACAAGTTCATACTGAGCAGCGAGGGCCAGCCACTGAAACTCTATGACATACACAACGATCCGGACGAGCGCTGCAACCTGGTGGGCAGGGGTAACACGCAATCAATCATTGCGGACCTGCGTGACCGGGTTTTGAACTGGATGGTGTCCACACAGCTGCGCAACACACAGTAATTGACCGCCAATCAGCCGTCGCCGGCGATACACTCGCAGCAAAATTTGCCGCCAGGGGAGACAACAGGATATGCAGATGGGAACCGTTGTTGAATGCCAGTGTGGCCATAAGATTGGTCTGACGGAACTGCTCGCTCACGGCTTCATCGTCGAGGACAACGAGCCTGTCTTTGTGTATGTGCGCTACCGGTGTGAAGAATGTGGCACCGAGGGCGAACATCTCATGGATTACGACGAGTGGAACTCCCGAATCCGGGAGCCGGAAATCGTCGAGAAAATCAGCCGCCGCTTCGAAGCCCTCGGGCCGATCAGTGCCGATGAGGTGATCACATTCGCCCGCGGCATAAGGACAGTCACCAGCGGCGATGTCGCTGCGCTTGATGTTTGAAACTGCCGGGGCCAGCTCACGCAGACAAACCGGTAGCCTGGACCCTCTCACGATGCATTGAGCTTTGTTGCCGGGATTCGCAGATTTTTAGACAGGATTACGGTGCTGGCCGTCGAAGATGTATCATGACCAAACGTAGGGAGTAAAGAGCTGCCCGCGGAGGTTACCATGCGAACCCGACAAGTGCTTATCTGCATCATGCTGGCAAGTCTTTTCGTCACCGTGGCGGTCCACGCGGCCGACGATGTCGTGGAGAAGACGGTCACGCTGCAAAACGTGGACGCGTGTTATGCCGTTCAAACTCTGATGGGGCGGGAGGATGTCGTCCCCCGAAAAGAGGCATTCCTCCAGCATTTTGCCGAAAATATGTTCCGTGACTGGTGCGAGCGAACCGGATACGAGGAGGGTATGCGCCGGGACAGTGCATGTGCCGCCATGTATCCAAAAGCGGTGGAACCGGGCGGCTACGAGTTGCCGGACGATGTGACGGTTCGGCCGCTGGTTCTGGAGTGCAATAATGTGGTGAAAGTGCGGGGCCCTGAGGACCAGGTTGTGACCGTCGAGGGCTTCCTGAAGGACATTGACACGGCCCGGCCTGCGATAACCCTGGAGGTCCGCTGAGTTGACTGGTGTGAAGATGACCTGAAGCAGCTTGATCTGCAGTGGACGGAGGTTGAGCCGTGTGGCGGACAGGTGACAGGGCATCCTGCGCCGCCCATCCGTTTTGCCATTGACTCGCTCGGGGCGTCCGTGGGGAAAATGAAGCAGTCGCCGAAAAAGTGGTTCAGCAAGTGTGCGCAGTTTTCGCTCGAAAGTGGCGTGCAATCCGTGCTTGCCATGGGAGAAATCGTCCGCTTCTGCTGCCCGCTTTTGCGGTACGATTCATGGGCGCGCATACCGATTCAATACCGCGATCCGGCCTGCCTGTTCTTCGGAGTGGAGATGTGGGTGCGCCCTGTTGTGGCTGAAGACGGACGAGTGCTGCTGAGCCTGCGCCCGCGAACGGGTGAGGCGATCGGAAATCTCCGCGCGATCAGGCAGGGGCTCCGCAGGGAGCGGTGCGTCCTGGAGGCAGTGGTCAAACACCAGGCACAGCAGTTTGAAGTGAGCGTCGAAGAGGGCAGTGCGCTGGTCATGGCCGGTCTTCAGCGAGAGGACTTCCCGGTGAAGGCGCATGTGCAGGGGCCGGAACGTCCCCTCTATATTTCCGACCAGCTCTCGCAGTATCCGGTGCTCATCATAACGCCGATGGTGAGGCAGCCGTAACATCTTCCAGGGCCTTGTGCAAAGTAGTGTCTGTAAGGGGAATGGCGGTCAGGGGCGGCCCAGATGTGAAAGCCGTCCCCTATTTTTGTGTGGAGCTCCGGGATGATTCGCAGCAGAGGTAGTCGTCTATTGCCTTTGCGGCCCGGCGGCTGGCGCCCATTGCATCAATAACTGTCGCCGCGCCTGTAACCACGTCGCCGCCCGCGAAAACACCGGATATGCTTGTTTCACCGGTCTCCAGATCGGCGGCGATCTGTCTTCGCTCATTGAGCTCCAGCTCCGGAGTGGAGCGCGGGATGAGCGGGTTGATGCTGGTGCCGATGGCCACAATGGCCACATCAACCGGGACCGTGAACTCCGACCCTTTGATGGGCACCGGCCTGGGGCGGCCACTGGCGTCTTTCTCACCGAGCTCCATCTTCTGCAACTCAACCTCCCGGAGCCGATGCTCTTCGCCGCCAATAAATCGAGTGGGGGAACACAGCAGCATGAACTCGATGCCCTCCTCCTGTGCGTGGTGAACTTCTTCGGCCCGTGCCGGCATCTGTTCGAAGGTGCGGCGGTATGCGACGATTGACCGTGTGGCTCCCAGGCGCCTGGCCGTTCGTGCCGAGTCCATGGCGACATTCCCGCCACCGATGGTAATGACGTGCCGCCCGGTGACCATGGGCGTGTCAGATTGCGGGAAGGCGTGGGCGCGCATCAGGTTGACACGGGTGAGGTATTCGTTTGCCGAAAAAACGCCGAGGAGGTTCTCGCCGGGGATCCCCAAAAAGCGGGGCAGCCCGGCACCCGTAGCAAGATAAACCGCATCGTAGCGTTCGATAAGCTCATCCACAGTCTCGACCCTGCCGACGACGTGACTGGTGCGGAATTCAACGCCCATCGCTTCGAGGTACGCGACTTCCTGCCGCACAATCCCGCGAGGAAGTCGAAATTCGGGGATGCCGTAAGTGAGAACGCCCCCGACCCTGTGGAGCGCCTCCAGTACGACGACCTCATGTCCCATTCTGGCCAGCTCAGCGGCGGCGGTCAGCCCGGCGGGACCGGACCCCACCACTGCCACATGCTTGCCAGTCTGCCCGGCTATCGCAGGTGGGGAGACCTCATTGTGCTCCCGCTCCCAGTCGGCGACAAACCGCTCCAGGCGGCCGATCGCCACCGGGGCATCTTCGCCCCGCCCCAGGACACACTCCGCCTCGCACTGTGTCTCCTGCGGGCAGACGCGACCGCAGATGGCCGGAAGCGAGTTGGTTTCCTTGATTTTCCGGGCTGCTGCCACATACCTGCCCTCCTGCACCAGCCTGATGAAAGCGGGAATATCCACACTGACAGGACATCCAGTGATGCACAAAGGCTTTTTGCACTGCAGACACCGTGATGCTTCGGCCCGGGCCTGCTCTTCAGTATAGCCGAGCGCGACCTCGTCGAAGTTGTTCACGCGTGCCTGTGGATCCTGTTCCGGCATCTGCTGGCGGGGTGGGCGCCGCTCTCGCGAGGTGTCAGTCATGTCTGCATCTGCTTCTCCATCTGGCATTCGTGTTTGTACTGGTCGCGGGCCTCGCTCTCGTACTCCTCAAAAAGCTTCTGGCGAGCCATCAGCAGCTCGAAGTTGACCTTATGGGCGTCAAACTCAGGGCCGTCCACACAGCCGAACTTCGTCTCGCCACCAACCTCCACCCGGCAGCCACCACACATGCCCGTTCCGTC
This sequence comes from Armatimonadota bacterium, assembly GCA_046538215.1. Taxonomy (GTDB): domain Bacteria; phylum Armatimonadota; class Zipacnadia; order Zipacnadales; family UBA11051; genus JBKHJK01. The sequence continues at coordinate 506 of JBKHJK010000005.1, read as the reverse complement.
AATCATGATGGGGTTGAGACTCACCATGGTGCGAATGTCGTGAGGGCGTGTCATCTCAGCAACCGCCTGCATCATCGGTGTCGGGCCGATTGCCAGAACAAAATCAATCTCCATACCGATCTCAATAAACTCCTGTAAGACGTCGGTCACGAAGCCTTCGTGTCCCATCGTTCCATCATCGGTGCAAACCTCAACGCGAGAGCAAATCTCGCCGAGCTCATCCAGCAAAATGACGGCGTCTTTCGTGCGGGCTCCGTTAATGGCGATGACCTCATTGCCGACCTCACGAAGCGCCCGGGCGATGGGGATCACGGGCGCAATGCCGTATCCTCCGCCGATAACGACACAGGTACCGTACTGCTCGATGTGCGTGGGGTTTCCCAGCGGGCCGGCGATATCCGATATCGTGTCACCAACATGCAGGTTTGCCAGTTTCATGGTGGACGCTCCAACGGCCTGAAACACGAGGGTGATCGTGCCTTCCAGGGGGTCAGAATCAACAATGG
>JBKHJK010000326.1:0-4058 GCA_046538215.1 Armatimonadota bacterium | reverse complement strand
AGCCTGAACCCGCCTGCAGGGCCTGGTCGTGGAGGTAGTCTGCGATGAGAAGAAAGGCCTCGGCGAGGCGGCTCCGCTGATCCGCGTCATTGCTGGCGCGATATGCCGTTGCGACACGGTATGCGAGGGAGCTCATGGCTGCTGGCGTCTGCATCCCAAGCCAGTTGGGACCGTGCTCGTCCGACCAGTACTTAACATCCGTGATGCCATGTTCGCCCGCTGCGGCAAGATACTGGTAATGAGCGTCTATACCGGGGCCGCCGCGCACACCACGTTCATCGCGCACAATCCCCAGCGCATCCACCTTTTCACAGAGCTCATCAACCCGTGCATCATCAATGCCCGGGCCCTCGTCAGGCCCCAGCAGGCTGCGGATTCCGGCCAGTTGTGCTTCAGTGATCTGCCGGGGCTTTGGAAAACGTTCTTCGTCGGGGACAGGCGGTTCCCATCGGGCCACTTTTTCAGGAATCACGGCGCCACTGCGGTAGGTGAGGGTGTTGTACTTGATGAAATCCACAAACAGCGTCCCCTTCTCTATCTCAGTGGGGGCGATGATGCGGATATTATCCACCTCCGAGGTCGGCTGGCCTGTGGGGAAGTTGCTGTACAATGGGCGCCCCTGTCGCCAGCCGGTGAACTCCAGGGGAAAGCGGAATGACCCGCTCACTTGCCCTCGCTCGCGGAACTCAAAAACCACCGACTCTGACACCGGCTCCTCCATGTAAAGCCACACGGAAAAGGCCGCCCGGCAGCGGTATCCCCCCGTCCGGGCCACATCTCCGATATCGTGGCGGATGACCAGCTCCTCCCCACTCCGCCAGTCCCACCGCAGCGAGTTTTGCCCCTGCTTGCTGTGGCGGGCGCTGACGATGATGCTTTCCGGCCGGGTCGCTTCGAAATAGTCCGGCACACCCTCTTCAAACGACTCGTAATACTCACCCTCCTGACCAATACCCATGCTGCACAGAGCTGTGGCGAACGCAACGGCCATCACTATTGCACCTGTATCGCTCATACCTGTGCTCCTTCGCCGGTATTCACTTCCGAGTTACGCCGGGCAGTGTCCGTACCAGAACTGCACCCGGCTCGCGGCGTATGTGAGGGGCAGATATACGGATGAACGCCTGACAGCGGCATAACGTGTTAGCCACCTCCGCCGTATTTGCCGCTACTCAGGGAAGAAGTCGCTGCGCTCGTTTCATCGCCTGCGACAGGAACACTTCAGGGTCTTGAAACTCAGAATGGTTCATGCTGACCTCCAGAAGGAGGTTACCGGAATAATCGAGCCCGTGGAATATCTCGCGAAAACGGGCCCAGTCTATCGTTCCCTCATAGGGCAACCTGTGAGTGTCGGAGCCGTGATTGTCGTGGATGTGAACGGTGAAAAGCCGGTGGCCAAACTCCTCCAGCAGCCGAAAGCAGGCTCCCTGTACGTTCTCGTGTCCGGAGTCATAACACAACCCGACATGCTCGACGTCGAATTCACCAAGCAGATCCGCCAGCACCAGGTCGTAGGCCCGTCGCTGTCCATTCTCCAGTGCCAGTTTCACGCCCCTGCGGGCGGCGTATTCCGCCAGCACAGCGACGCTTCGCCGCCCCTGGTCAATCATCTTTCTCCGCTTTTCGCCCTCCGGGATGTCGTATGGCTGGATAAGATGGATGACCGCCATCCGACCATCCAGCTCGGTTGCCGCATCCAGCGCATTTTGACACTGGCGAACGGATTCCGCCCGCTCTGTCTCCTCGAGTGCAAAGAGACGGTCACCCTCCGGCAGGGGAGCGTGGACCGAGTCAACAGTGAGGTCGTTGCGGTCCACAAGGGTCTGTATTTCCGACCTCCCTGCGGTGGTGTCATATCCCGAATGCCGGACTCTTGCGCCAATACACACTGCATCAAAGCCCGCATCGCGCACCATCGGGATGACGCGGGAGAAAGCGATGTCATAATTGAAGGATGTGCAGATTGCCAGTTTCATATATTTTCGTTCCCTGTGTCCGAGTTTATCAGACAGCGGTCGTCCACGCCTGGCCTTTGTTCTCTCTGTACGGGCTGATCATGCTCTCCTTTTGCTCCACGGGCGTCTCTGCAGGAAAAAGTTCCGTCGCCATCGGACCGTCAGTCAAACACGAGCCAGCCGGTATTTGGGCTGCTCTCGCTCACCCGGCACCGCATGGATACCCGTGGACAGGCCTGCATGTTTCAGTCTTACGGGCAAGCTGCGTGGCGAGCTTGCGATGTCTTCGAGCGCACGGGTCAAACAATCGTCAGGTTTGCAGGAACGAAAGTGCAGTGACACCGAGATGGCTGTGTGAGGACCATAGGACCTCTTTCCGGAAGGGCTCCACAACGGTACACAGTGTTCGTCCGGTGGGGGTGGAAATCCTCCACGACGAACAAATCGTCTTCGGCGAAAGATGCTGCCGATCTTCGCACTGATCTGGCGTTGAGATCGGCGGCCGGCCGTCACAGGGTGTTCGGAGTTCCCTCCTTTGCGATGCTGTCACGCGTCGGGGAGTCGGGCACTCCCATGCACCGAATGAGCGAGGTGTCTGTAAAGTGTCTATACCCGGCCGGGATGAGGCCCGAAGCGGGGCGTTCCTGGCATTGACGCCACCAGGGAACGGCACGCAGCCAGCAGCGCACAAACTGCGAACTGCGTTATGTTTGCAGAGCCGCTCGGATCCCGAAAACGGCCCTCAACCACCCTCGATACCGCCCGCCCACCTGCCCGGTGACGCCCTCCATCAACAACTATCCAAAATCCCCACCCAGAAAAACGCCCTGCGTAAAGCGGCCCGCCGAAATGACAGCCTATCAAAAAAGGAGAGGGCGGATTGCCCTCCCCTGGATATTTCAGCTGTGTCGTGATATTTAGTTGCCCGCTGCCTCCTGCCCAACCTCGTCGCGGTCACTGTCCGGATGATGCAGACAGTGGAACGCCTCCTCCCAGCGACCCCAGGTCTTCGCTGATTGGTTCTGAGTGAGCATTGAGACGACGTATATAGCCAAAAACGCCGCAGGGACACTGACGATGGCGGGCTGTTCGACGGCCCAGAAGTTCGCCAGTTTGCCGATGACAACGATTGCCGATATACCGCCTCCAACCAGAAGGCCGGCAAAGGCACCCTGTTCGGTCATCCTGCGCCACCAGATGCCGCAGATCAGCAGCGGGAAGAAGGTGCTGGCGGCGACGGCGAAGGCCAGGCCCACCATCCAGGCGATGTTCGCATCTCTGAACAACAGTCCAACGGCGATGGCACCGGCGCCACAGGCGACGACGGCGATTTTCGCGACGGTCATTTTCTGGCCTTCGCTGGCTTCCGGCCGAAAGATCTCGCCGTAGAAGTCATGGGCGATGGCCGAACTGAGAGCGATGAGCAGTCCGGAAACCGTTGACAGGAGTGCTGCAATCGCCCCGGCAGCGACCAGTGCTGCAGCCCATTCGCCGGCGTCAGCGCTGGTCAGCAGCATCACCGAGTTGGGATTCGCCACCCCTTCGGCATTGCGAATCGCCGCTTCAGGTCCCAGCACGACCCTTGCGTACGTTCCCCATATCGGGGTCGTGATGTAAAATATCCCAATGAATACAAGCACCCAGACGGTGGACCATCTCGCCTGACTGGCGTTGGGATTGGTATAGAACCGGGCTAATATATGGGGCAATCCAGCCGTTCCGCACACCAGAGCCAGCAGCAGCGAAACGCTGCCCCACAGATTCCATTTTTGGAAGGGAGAGATCCACTGGCGCAGGGACTGGAAGCGCTCCTGCTCATTTTCAGAGAAGGCCGGTGTTCCGCCGACGGTCTCTGCCACAGCGTCTTCTCCCGCGATATCCACGTCTGCCTGCACGGTTTGTTGATAGGCGTGAGTCAGAAGCTCCGAATAATTGTGCTTGGGCATCAGCACAAACAGCGGCAGCAGCATTGCGGTGATCATGATCCAAAACTGCGCCATCTGGGCTACCGTCACTCCGGTCATGCCCCCGAAAGCGACGTACAGTGTAATGACACCGCCCAGGGCGATGGGAACATTGGTGAGCTTCTCACCAGTGGTGCCC
>JBKHJK010000325.1:0-4074 GCA_046538215.1 Armatimonadota bacterium | reverse complement strand
GCACACGGGCTTGCTGCTGTTCGACCGCGGGAACCTGGCTGAGCTCGCCCGGCTGGTCGGGCAATGCGGCCAGACGGCGGGCGGCATACGGGTTGCGCGAGTTCTTCTGGAGCACTGACTGATACTGCTCGCGCGCCTCATCCAGCTTGCCGACGGCGCTGTAGCAGTCAGCAAGCCCCAGACGAGCGGTGGTGTTGTCAGGCGCGGTATCAAGAGCGGTGTTGAACAGCTTCGCCGCATGACCGTACTGATGCCGCCGCTCATATCCGCGGGCGATGTGCATCTGTGCCTCCGCATTGTCACCATCAAAGTAGTCTCGCGCAAGCTGGCGGGCCCTGCGGTCCGGTGTCGGTGGATGGGTCAGCAGAAGATGCTCCAGCGACGAGGGCCGGCCCCGTTTGTTGAGTTCCTCAAGCTTGTCGAAAAAGCCGATGGCGCCGTGAGGGTCATACCCGGCCTTATAGCACAGATCGCAGCCACCGTCATCGGCGTCGCGCTCGTCATCACGGCTATAATGCAACAGGAGCAGTCCGGCGCCGAGACCCACGATATCGCCCATCGTCTCGTCTTTGCCGCCGACAAGAGCGGCGCCCAGGCCGTACAGTATGTTCTTCTTGACGCTCTTGATCGAATCGCGCTTGACGATGTGAGTGATCTCATGACCGGCCACAAACCACACCTCGTCCTCACTTTCGGACAGCTCCAGCAATCCCCGCAAAAAGTAGATATGGCCGTAGGGTGCGGCGAAAGCATTCACCTGATCGGTGTCGATCACCTTAAACTCATAGGGAATCTGCTGGCGGTTCGAGTGAGCTACCATCATATGCCCCATGTTCGAAACCCACTCGTTCAGCAGGGGGTCGGTGCTGAGATCGTACTGCTGTTCGACCGCTCTGGCCGTCTGGCTTCCCAGGCTCTTCTCCACATCGTCTTCGTCACAGCCCACGACCAGAAGAAGGGACAGGATTCCCATAACTGCCAGTGCCGTCAGCGCCATTCTCGGGGGGCGCCTCAACATAGCTATCTTCCTTTCTCTATCGAACAAAGCATAACAATGCTAAGACTGCGTTTCCGGCGGATTTGTTCAGTGTACGCGCCTCAATAACGCGCGGGATCGCCTTTTCTACTATATACCCTAGTAGACACGCATTCATTCCAATAGTTGTGCTTTTTTTTCTGCTTTTCACCTGTAAGGTTCGCAGGCGTGGGGGTAATTCCTTTATCATTACCCCGATTGGCAGGAGGATGAAGCCCGGATACATGGAACTATAGTACAGGCGCAACATCTCAGAGGGAGGGGACCCCATGGAAGGACAGTGGATTCGTCTCAACCGGCTGTTTTCCGAGGGCGGCCGGGCGATACTGGTGGCACTCGATGGCGGAGTGTTTGCCGGGCCGGTACCCGGGTTGGGAAATCTACCAGAAACTGCAGATGACTTTCGTGGTGCAGATGCGGTGATCGTCAGCCCCGGAATGATGCGGCACTGCGGCCACGCCTTCGACTACCGCGGGGCCCCTCTGGCCGCTGTCCGTCTCAACTGGCCGACATCCCGGCGACCGGTCGCCGATTATACACACTCCGCGTGCGGAACGCTCAGTACTCCAGCATCTGCACAGGCCGTCGGCGCGGACCTCTGTGTGGCCTCCCTGTGCCTCGGCGGGCACGATGAGCAGGTGGACGCCGCCGCGGTCGAAAAGTTTGCGGCGCTGGTGCGGCAGAAGCGGGAATGTGGGCTGCCACTGATTGCAGAATGGTTCCCGGGCGGAAGTGAGAATCTTCCTCCCGGAAGACTTGCCGAACGGGTGCATGAAGGCACTCGTATGGCGGCGGAGCTCGGTGCCGACGCCGTCATCACCTATACCGTTGCTGATGAGCTGCAGCGAACCGTCAATACCTGTCCGATACCCGTTATCGCCGCCCATGTTCGCCAGACCGCCGATACTGATGACCTGCTGCAGATGGCCGCACAGGCCACAGAGGTCGGTGCACGCGGTGTGGTCATGCGCGGCGCCTGCCTCGACGCCCCTGACGTCCCGGCCATGATCAAGGCAGTGTGTCGGGTGCTCAAAGACGAGGTTGACCCGGACACGGCCGCCGAAGAAGCCGGGCTGTCCGAATAGAGACCCGATGACCCTCACATCCTGCCACATCGCTTTGAAAACTGACGCCGCCACACGCTTCAACGGTTGGCGCGGATACAGGTGAGTGACATGGAAAACGACATTGCCGTTGTTTTTGATTGTGGGTCCACAAATATCACGGTTATTGCCATTGACGCGTCCGGCGAAATACTGACGAGCTGGTCGGCGCCCAATGAGCCGATGTCCCCCGAAGATGAGCCTGACGATCATCTGGTGTGGGACGTGGAGCAGCTCTGGGAGAAGCTCTCCACCTCCTGTGGTCACTGTGTCGAAGGGATTGATCCCGAACGCATCTGCGCCGTAACGGTCACGACGTGGGGAGCCGACGGCACCTTCATAGACGAAGACGGCGATTTGCTGTACCCGGCCATTAGCTGGCAGGATGGCCGGACGGAAGCTCTCGCCGAACAAATTGCGGATGACCTCGACCAGTGGGAAATATATCAAACCAGCGGATACACCATCATCCCCTTCAACACCCTGCTGAAGCTTCGCTGGCTGGTGGACAATGAGCCGGATGTGGTTGACCAGGCGGACTATTTCCTCATGATGCCGGGGATCTTCAGCTATCTGCTGTGTGGTGAGCCGTCTCTGGATCCAACCTCCGCCGGGACCACCATGGCGATGGATATGGCGAAGCGTGACTGGTCGGAGAAGCTCCTGTCATGGGCGAAAGTGAGCGAGGACATCTTCCCGCCACTGGTGGAACCGGGCCGGATCATCGGTCGCGTCACCCGCAGCGCAGCGGCTGCCACCGGCCTGCCGGAAGACACGCCGGTGGTCGCCGCAGGACATGATACGCAGTTTGCAGCGGTCGGCTCCGGCGCAAAACCCACCGAAGCTATTCTCAGCAGCGGCACGTGGGAAATACTGATGCTGCGCAGCACCGAGTTTAACCCTGCGCGAGACGACTTTGAAAACGGCCTGCTTATCGAGGCTGACCCGGAACCCGGAAAGTATAACCCACAGTTTCTGATGATGGGGTCGGGAGTCCTCGAATGGCTTCGGGACCAGTTTTACACCGACATGGCTGGTGCGGAGGTGGGATACGGAGATATGATCGTCGCGGCCGAGGGAATTGAGCCCGGAGCCGACGGCGTTACCGTCATTCCCAGTTTCGTTGCCGACACCGGGCCACTCAGCAAATACGATACTGAAGGCACCGTCCTCGGTTTGAAGGTCTCCAGCAGCCGAGACCACCTCTACCGCGCGGCGCTGGAGGGCCTCAGCTTCCAGCTCCGCCAGGCCCTCGACATCCTCACCGCCAACCGGCAGATGGACTGCACCGGCATCCGGGCCGTCGGCGGGGGATCCAAAAACGACCTGTGGAACCAGATCCGGGCCGATGTCTGCCAGATGCCGGTGACCACCATCGAGCAGAAAGAAGCCACCGTGCTGGGAGCTGCCATGTTCGCCTTCGTCGGTGGCGAGGTGTACGAAGATATCGAACAGGCCCGGCAGGAAATGATCAGCCAGACATTCGTCTTCGAGCCGGGCGACAATGCCGAGATATACGGTGAGCTGTTTGAGGACTACACCAGGATTCCACCCGCCCTTGCCGACCATTACGGCAAATGATGCAGCCGTCTGCCCGCAGGCCGATACCGAAAGGATGACGACTACAGTGGCCCGAATGACCAGACTGACGTCTATCGCCTTCCAGACCCCTGAATTTGGTGAGAATTATCGTGCGCGAACGATGGATTCGCTGACCGAAGCCATCGAATTCGCCGGGAAGGGAAGCCCCGATATGGTGGTACTGCCCGAACATGCCACCACTACCGGCGTGCGATGGAACGAGGTGGAGTTCGCCGAATGGTGTGAGCCGATACCGGGACCGACCACCGACCGTGTCTCGGAGCTGGCGGATAAATATGACATGTATGTCTGCCTGCCGATCCACGAGCGCGACGGTGACACGCTGTACAACAC
>JBKHJK010000324.1:0-4085 GCA_046538215.1 Armatimonadota bacterium | reverse complement strand
GTGCCAGCTTCCCGATGGGGATACCGATACCGCCCACCCCGTGGTCGCCGATGCCCAAAATGCCTTCGTTATCGGTGCAGACGATTACGCCGATGGCCTCCGGCGACACTTCCTGCAGCATCTCGTCTATGTGTTCGATATTCTTCGGGGTGATATACAGGCCGCGGGAGCTGCGGAAGATGTGGCTGAAGTTCCGCACGGCCTCCGCGACAGTGGGTGTATAGACGATCGGCGCCATCTCTTCCAGATGCTCCGTCAGCACGGCGTGAAACAGCGTCTCGTTGCGGTCCTGAAGCAGGCGCAGATAGATATACTTATCGAGGTCGGTTCCTTCGTTGCGATAATTCTCCATCACCCGCGCCTGCTGTTCAGCCAGCGTGGAGACCTCCGGTGGCAGCAGGCCGATGAGCCCCAGTTCAAGCCGCTCCCGGTGGGTAAATGCGCTTCCCTTATTCAAACGCGGGTTGTGCAGAAGCTCCGTCCCACGCTGCTTGACGTGAAGAATTTCGTCGGCCAATGATTTTCCTCCAGATCGCAGGTGCGAATGCCTGAAATCAAATTTCACATATAGCTGCCGTACTTGTGCGCCGCCTGCACCATTGCAATGTAGTTTTCGGGCTTCACCGACGGGTGGATGGAGTTTGAAGAGGTCAGGATATATCCCCCGCCGGGTGCCGCGATTTCGATGGTTTCACGCACCGTCGCTTCCACCTCAACGGGGCTGCCGTTGACCAGAAGCTCGCGGCAGTCAATGTTACCAAGCACGCACATCCGCCCGGCCAGGTGCTCCTTGACCTCTCCGATGTTCATGCACTGCGGCTGCACCGGGTGAAAGCCGTCAAACCCGATTTCCAGCAGATCGTCGAGAATCTGCCACATGTTGCCGTCTGAGTGCTTGAATATCGGAAGGCCACAGCAGTGCGCTTCTTTGACGATCTCCGCCTCGTACGGCTTGATCATCTCCCGGTAATGCGTCGGTGACATCAGCAGAGTGTGTTCGCCGGCGAGGTCTCCCGGGACCGCAATGCCGTCGGTCCCGGTTTCCGCGGTCTTTCGCACGGCAGCCAGGCAGTAATCGGTGGCGATACGCATGACACCGTGCACCAGCTCGCTGTCGGTTGCAAAATCCACCAGAAGCTCCTGCATTCCGCCACGAAGCCGCCATGCGACCTTGTACGGATCCGGTATTGATACCAGGTGAGCGCGCGCGGGGCCGAGGGTCTCCATTATCTGTACGACCTGGGCGAAATCTTCGTCGGCAAGGTCCGCCGCCATATCGTAGCCAGGTATGTCGTCTTTGCTCCTGATGGGGCCCTCAATCGGGTACGGCTCACCCAAATCCGAAAGCTCAAACAGCACACCGAACTTGTCTCGGGCCAGACCTTCACCCTCCGGCTGAAGGCCCTGGGCGACGCCGAAGCAGGTGGCGTCAACATCGAGGGCTTCGATCATCTCGCAGTACATGGAGATGACCTCCTCGCCCTCCTGTCCGGTCAGGTCCTGTCGCTTCTGGGCATCATCCTGCTCTCCCGTCAGCAGCCGGTGAACCGCCACGATTGACGATCCGTTCATATACATTTCGAAGACGGGAACGCGGTCGGGACGGTCACATTGCAGCGCTGCCAGGATGCGCTCTCTGCCTGTCATATCCGCTCACTCCCGCCATCGCGTTGTCCACCCGAGGCTGTCGGAATCGTAGCACAGGCGATTCTGTATCGTCAATGCACAGGGGATTTTGTATCGTCAATCCGGTCGCCATATTCCGCATAACCCGTGTTGCTTGACAAACAGTGACTGTTGATAGAGGATTATGAGGGAGTTGCGTGGAAGATTTTTCCACGATGTTTTGCTGTAAGAGGCATCCAAACTGGCCAAGCATTTGACCAGATAGTGAAGCTCATTAGGAGGACCCATCATGACAGAATCCTGGCGTCAACTTATGAACGTAGGCATCGTCCACTTCATGGCCTACCCCGAGGGAGATCCCGTCCAGCAGATCCAGGACCTCGGTGAGGACGACTTCTTCGATGTCGTAGAAATCAAGCCGTATGACGATGACACAATGCAGAAGATCAAATTCATCTGTGACACCACCGGCATGAGCATCGGCATCGGTGCACAGCCGGGCCTGCTGGGCGACAGCCTCTCGCTGAACGATCAGGACGAAGCCGGTCGGAAAGCAGCCATCGAGAGCGTCAAGGGCGCCATTGATGCAGGATACGACCTGGGTGCAAAAATCGTTGCATGTCTCTCCGGCCCCATGCCCGACGATGAAGATGACATTCCCACCGAGATGGAGCTGATGGTCGATTCCTGCGTGCAACTGTGTGAATACGCCCAGCAGCAGGCCGACGACGAGCCGATCTGGCTTTCAGTCGAGCAGTTTGATGACACCATTGACAAGGAATGCCTCATCGGCCCGGTGGATCTCTCCGCCCAGCTTGCGACTGAGGTCAAAAAGCAGGTTGACAACTTCGGCCTGACGGTTGATCTGTCGCACACCCCGATGCTGGACACCGATCTGTCCACCGTTCTCGGGACACTGGGGGAGCACATGATCCACGCCCATGCTGGCAACTGCCTCATTGACGACGAGGACCATGAGCTTTACGGTGACCTGCACCCGCGCTTCGATTATCCGGGGAGCAGGAACGGGATGGAGGAGCTGCGGCAGTACCTGGAGCAGCTCGTGTATGTCGGATACTTCCAGAACGATGTCCCCACCGACAAGCCCGTGTTCACCTTCGAGGTGAAGCCGTATGGTGACGAGACGCCAGAAATGATCCTCGCTCACACGAAGCGGACCTTCCAGCGGGCATGGGCGGTTCTTTAAAATTGCCGTGGGCGTGATGGGATACGCTCAAAAATTACTGTAGTAAATAGGGCGGCTACTTACTGTCACTGTAGCCGCCCTATTTCACGAAAGGCGATGATTATGAAAATTGTCCTTGCACCTGACTCGTTCAAGGGCTCGCTGACCGCCAAAGAGGTCTGTGAGGCCATGGCGGAGGGTATCCGCCGCTATGCTGACGACTGCGACATTGTGCAGGTGCCCATGGCAGACGGCGGCGAGGGGACCGTCCAGTCGCTGGTGGACGCCACGGGCGGAGAGTTCGTACAAAAAACCGTCACCGGCCCTCTCGGAGAGCCGACACAGGCGCGTTACGGCATCATGGGCGACGGCGACACGGCAGTCATCGAGATGGCCGCAGCCTCCGGACTGCCCCTGGTTCCTGAAGACAGCCGGAACCCGTGGCACACCACCACCTACGGCACTGGTGAGCTCATTGCCTCGGCTCTCGACCACGACTGCAGCACCATCATCGTCGGTATCGGCGGATCTGCCACGACTGACGCAGGCACCGGGATGGCCCAGGCGCTGGGTGCGGTGCTTTTGGATGAGACCGGCGCAGAGCTCCCTCAGGGCGCAGCCGGCCAGCATTTGAAGCAGCTCCAACAGATTGACATGTCCGGCCTCGACCCCCGCGTGTCCGAGGCAACCTTTCGCGTGGCCTGTGATGTGGATAACCCCCTCTACGGCGAAAACGGCGCCGCCTACGTGTACGGCCCGCAGAAAGGGGCCGATGCGGAAACAGTCAGGAAGCTGGATGCAGGCCTCCGCAACTTCGCCCGGGTGGTCAAAGAGGATCTCGATATAGAAGTTGCTGATGTCCCGGGGGCAGGCGCCGCCGGAGGCCTCGGTGCCGGGTTAATCGCCTTCTGCGGGGCTAAACTGGAGCTTGGTGTTGACATCGTGCTGGATGCCGTGGACCTCGCCAGCCGCGTGCAGGGCGCAGATCTGCTCATCACCGGCGAGGGCGCCATTGATTTTCAAACCGCCTTCGGAAAGGCTCCCAGTGGCGCCGTCCGGGTGGCCACCGCACATGGCGTGCCGAATATGGTCATCGCAGGAGCGGTGGACCTGGAGGCCAACCTCCTGCACGAGCGCGGCTTCGGCCCGCTATTTTCAATCTGCAATGAAGCAATGGCGCTGCAGACGGCCATGGATCCGTCGCTGGCAAAGGAAATGACCGCCCTGGCCGCCGAAGAAGAGTCCGGCGCGGTGATGATCGCCGCGGTCGGCT
>JBKHJK010000323.1:0-4087 GCA_046538215.1 Armatimonadota bacterium | reverse complement strand
CGCAGGTACTGCAGCATCCGCCCAATGTTGTAATCCACAAACGACAGCGCCGCGTAATACGCCGCTTTCATGGTGCGCAGGAGGTTGAAGTCGAAGCCCTGATCGCGCCACTTATAGCGGTTCTGATAGCGGTTCCAGTAGGTCCAGAGGTCCTCGTAATCCGGGGGCATGTACGGCATCGGCATCTCGGTGGGCTTGTACAGGCGGTTCCACGGGACGGGATTGGCGAAGGGCGGATGGGGCTTTATGAAGCTGGTCCATAAGAAAAACGGCCGATCCGGATCACGCTGTTGCAGGAAATCCAGCGACCGGTCTACCACCCAGTGCGAATGGTGCAGCCGCTCCGGAAACTGCGAGGGCTGCGGCAGGTAGTAGTATTCACTGCGCACACCGTGGGCGGCGGCGACGTGGCCGTAGCCGTTGTCGCGCAGGAAGTTACAGAAATCGTCCTCCTCGTTCATGCCCCCCTCTTCGCTGTAATCGCGGGACTCATACCCCCACAGCTTGTGGCTGTCCGGGGTGAAATGCATCTTCCCTGCGCCGTGGGTCTGGTATCCCCCGGCCTGCAGCCGCTCCATCAGTGAGGTTCGTTCCTGGGGCATGGGCGAATTGGCGGTGCAGCCGGTCTGGTGGGCGTACTGGCCCAGCACCAGGCTGCAGCGGGAGGCCACGCAGACGGGAGCCGTGCAGTAGGTGGAGGTGAACAGGGTGCCCTCGTCCGCGAGGCTGTCTATGGCGGGGGTCTGGATGTAGGGATTGGGGGCAGCGCCGATGGCGTCACCACGGGTCTGTTCGGACATGATCAAAAGAATATTGGGCTTCTGGGGCATAATTTCACCTGATTTCATACATCGCGCAGATACACGCTGCGCGTTAACGGCATTTCACATATCGAGCTCTTCGATAATCGCTTCGGTGGAGCTTGTGCCGATGCGGTTGGCGCCTGCTTCGACCATGTTCAGCAGGTCCTGCAGTGTCCGAATGCCACCTGCGGCTTTGACGCCCATGTGCTCCGGCGCAGCGTCCCGCAGCAGGCGTACATTTTCGACGGTTGCACCCTCCGGCCCGAAGCCGGTGGAGGTCTTGACGAAATCCGCCCCGGCCTGTGCCGCACACTCAACCGCCTGGCGAATTTGCTCCCCGGACAGATAACACGTCTCCACAATCACCTTCACCACCGCCATGCCCTCACACACGTTGGCGACATGCTCCACCACCGAGGCGATGTCAGCCTGTGCGGCCGCATACTGGCCTGAGCGGAGAAACGAGATGTTGCAGACCATATCCAGCTCCGCACAGCCGTGAGCGGTCAAAGCGCAGGCCTCCGTCGTCTTGGTTCTCGTGGTGGCGTAGCCGTTGGGAAAGCCGACGACCGAGGAGAGAGAGGTTTGAGCCCCCCGCAGCTCCTCGAAGGCCAGACTCACCCACGCAGGGGGCACACAGATGCTGCCGAGGGCGTATTCACGGCCCAGTTTACAGGCGTCAAGTATATCGTCACGGGTGCAGTCAGGACTCAGCACGGCGTGGTCAATCATTCCAATAATATCGGTCGCCGACAGCTCGTTTGCAGCTTGCTTCATCGTCTTCACCCCTTCGTGTGTTATCGGCCATTGGGCAGGTCCACGAGGCTGCGAATCTGCGTTCCAGCCTCCCATGGATCATCCGCCTGTGGGCTTCCGAGGGCCGCGTCAATACCGGTATCGGCCAGGGCGTGGACAAAATCCTCGCGCAGCCCCGGGGCGTGCACGATCATCACCGCCGCCTCCGGGAGGTCCTCGCGCATCTCGGCGACCGCTTCGATATCCGGCTCTGTCTCATCGCTCCACCGCAGATCGCACACAAACACATACCGGCTGCCGACGCTTAGTGCGGTGCGGGCGTCTTCCGGCGTCGAGACCATCATCACCGGTGTCACCCCGATCTCCCGGCACCGCCGGACGACCTGCCGCAGGCGGTTTTGGTCAATGAGCTCCACCGGGACGGTCAGTGCATCGGCCTCATACGAGCGCGTCTGCACCACCTGGTATTCGGTGACGGTGTAATCCCAGCGGATCATTGGCAGCGGCATGAGCTCCCGCGCCCGCTTGCAGTAAAACAGGTCACCGTCATGCAGCACCGTATCGGTGCAGGCGGCCACGGCCATACACCCGGCGCCCGCAAACTCCTGTGCCTGTACGCGCGGGTCAAATATGGCGGCCAGGCGATCCTCGGGTGGCCTGATTTCGGCGATGATGCTCAACTCCGAGCCGTGAAGCGTGCTCAGCTCACGCGGCTCCTCCTTGAAAGTCGGAAACTTCGCTTCAAGGTCACCTTCGGAGGTCTCCAGACGCGCCATCGCCGCACCCTGTTCGACTGCCTGCAGAAGCTGTTGGTTATTCATTGTTTGATTCCTTCGCGCTCGGTGTGTCATCATCCTCTGCCTCCGGTTCATATCCCTCGCGCCAGCGGATGATGTGCGCCGGGTTGCCAGCCACAACCGCCCCTTCGGGGACATCCTTCGTCACCACCGCAGCCGCACCGACGCCCGCATTCCCCCAATCGTCACACCCGGCAGCACCGTTACATTGCAGCCGATATACGCGCCGTCTTCGATGACAATTTCCATATTCGAGGGATCACTTCTGGGGCCGTGGGCGACCAGTGTAACTCGAAACGACATCGTCACATTGTCGCCGATATGCACGCGGTGGGTGTACAGATCCTCAAACCACCCGTCCATACCCACAAAGCCACCCTCGCCGATGTCAATACCACCGAGGCGAAACAGAAATTTCCGCAGACCGGTGTTTATGTGCGGCAGGCCCATCGCCCAGCGGTTGATAATCAGCGACCGCAGCCACTGGAAGCGATAAAGCTGCCGATGATCCATCTCCTCATGTGTATGCCAGAACATGGCTCCTCCGGGGATTTTCAGTCTCACCTGCCACCGAGGGAAGTATAGACACGACAAGTGCCCGAATCAAGCGGGGAAGGTCTGACTTTTTCGGGGCCAGCGAAGGGCTTTTCCCCCGGAGTCAGGGTCTCCTGGATACGAAAGAAGCCCGGCGGGAGAGATTCCACCGGGCTTCACGGACTGCTTCAGTTGTGGCTTCATCTACTGCACGACTGCGTCCACGGCGCAGGCTCTGGCGCCCTTTTCGACCATATCGGCCGGCGCCCCGTCTTTGACCTCAGCTTTTGCAGTGTCGCTGTTTATTTCAAAGGCCTCCGGGGCCACGCGCACGCAACGCCCACATCCGATGCACTTATCGGCGTCCACGTACGGCGTATCGGTGGCCTGGGTTCCGTCTTTTACAGCGTTGGGGCAGTTCGCACACTCGCCCGTGCATTCTTCAGCGGTCTCGGCCTCTGCCTGGACGTCCCCGGGCATCAGCGGGCAGCCGCCATGTTCGCTGATTGTCTCCGACGGATGTGGCCCCGCCTCGTTCGCCGCAACTATCCCATCGCCCTGCAGCCCTGCCAGCGCCAGTGCTACAAGCAGAATCGCCCCAATTCCTATCAGCAGTGTCTTTTGTCGTATATTCACTGTGAACACGCTCCATTCGTTCACCGGTTATTTCTGTCACTTCAATTATAAAGACGTGTCGCAGGGCGTTGGATTCCGTCTTTTGGCCCGCATGACCGGGTCGCACCTGCTTATTCAGCGACAGCGGTGGTCGGGAAAAGGTTCAAATCCCCTCTGTGGCGAAATGGCCCCGCGGATCGTAACACACCGTCAACCAGGAGTTGAACAGCATGGCCGCCACACACCGTTTCGGGCTTATTGGATGCGGCTCTCAGGGACGATACCTTTCAGAAGCGCTTCGCTCTGCGGGGCGTGCAGACCTCGTTGCCTGCGCAGACCCCAACCAAGAAGCAGCCCGCACGGCGGTACACCAGTGCGGCTACCGGGAGACATTCGACAGCGCCGAGGCGATGCTGGAGGCGATTGATTTGGATGCGGTCATCGTCGCCACCATTCACGACCAGCTCCAGCCGATGGCGATGGAGGCGGTGGAGGCGGGCGTCAATGTATTCGTGGAGAAGCCGATGGCGCTGAATGTCGCGGATGGACAGTCACTGGTGGACGCCGCCGACGCCGCCGGGG
>JBKHJK010000322.1:0-4097 GCA_046538215.1 Armatimonadota bacterium | reverse complement strand
CCACCGGGCCACCCCGGGCCGGCCATCGCGAGATCATTCGCCCGTCACCCAAAAGCCGCTGCTCTCTCCGGGAGACCGGCAACGGTGTATATCGCCACAGCATCTGTCCCGTCCCCGCGTCCAGACAGTATAAATACCCGTCATCAGAAACAAAATACACGCTCCCCCGATGCACGGCGGGGGCCAGGCGGACGGGACCGTCTGCATAGAATCGCCAGCGCTCGGCACCGGTGTCAAGGTCATAGGCGGTCACGCTATCGGTGACCATCGAAGGAACAAACAGAAGCCCGTCGGCCGCAACAGGCCTGTAGGTTTTGTCGAAGCACAGTCGAGGACGGACAGCGGGAGGAAAGGCCGGTCGGGGAGGTGGAAGGTCCCTTGTCCACTGCACCTGAAGATTCTCCGGCAGTTCCGCCGGTGAGGCACCGCTTCGGCCCGCATCATAACGCCACATCGGCCAGTCTGCATCGGAACCGCCGTTATCCTGACCGCCTGCATCAATCTGAGCGTCCTCGTCTCCGGGTGCATTGGCCGGTGCCACGAGCGATTGCACCAACACACACAGCACCACCGCCGCCACCACCGTCCACAGGTTCCATTGCGGTTTCATGGCCTCTCTCCTCCCGGCCTGACAGTAATCAACACAGCGCGAGCCCGAACTTGCGGTGTCGCGCCCTCACGATGTCACTCCAACCCTCTGCAGCATCGTCAATACTGGTTGCAATACGGTGGATTCGCATCGCCACCTGCAGGCTCACTGCAATCCATGCGATACGGTTACTGCACCTGTCACTGGCTGTCATAGGACGGTCGGTCCTGCGGCTGTGGCTCGCGCAGGGTGTAATGCTTCGTCAGATCGTCCGCGGCAAACTCGACCTTTCCGTCTTTCAGCACGAGCTTGATATTCAGGTGATCGTACAGTGCCTCAAATCCCGCCAGCGGGTCGCCTTCGAGCACCACCATGTCCGCGATTTTGCCCGGTTCGAGTGTTCCCAGATCGTCGAGGCGGTAGGCCTCGGCGTTCGTCTTCGTCGCCGCCATAAGCGCTTCCATCCTCGACAGGCCACACGCTTCCAGCTCCATCAGTTCCCAGATCGTGCGGTCACCGATTTTCCAGGTTCGTCCGGTGCCCGGATAGTCGGTTCCAACACACAGTTTCACCCCGATTTGGTGTGCAAGCTTCACACCTTTGCGATGGATCGGCTGGGACTCCGACATCTCCACCGTCTGCCACGGCTGGTCCGACAGCGCGTCAATATTGCGCTGGCAGGTCACGCTCAGTGTCGGCATGTACCACAAATTCCGATCTTTAATGCCGCGAACTGCCTCCTCGTCAATAAATGCGCCATGATGAATCTGGTCCACACCCGCATCAATGCAGTTGTTCAGCCCGGGCTGGGTGTGGCAGTGCACCACCACGGGCCTGGACCACGCGTGTGCCTCATCCACCAGTGCAGTGAGTTCCTCCAGCGTGTAGTTGCGCATCGCGCACACTTCGTTTTTGCCCACGAAGCCTCCGGAGGCTGCCGTTTTGATGAAGTCGGCGCCCTCCTGCACCATTTCCCTGACCGCTTTACGAACCTCCCACGGCCCATCGGCGTCGCGGTAGCGTACGTGTCCGTTCGTGGGCGTGACCATGCATCCGGCCACCAGGCGCGCACATCCCCGAATTTGTCCGCTTGCGATGCCGTCGCGCAGATCAATACCAAGCGTGTTGGCACCCTCTCCGGGACCCTGCGCACCCGCATGGACGGTGCAAACGGTGGTGATGCCTCGCTGCAGTGAGATACGGAGTATCTGCTGGGCCGTGGCGTCCCCGCGCACGTGAGCATGGCCTTCAATCAATCCCGGCATGACCGTGCGCCCGGACGCCTCTATGACCTGTGCGTCGGCCGGTACTGCCACGCGGTCGGCGGGACCGATATCGGCGATGCGTCCGTCGCGTACCAGCACCGTGCCCTCATGCAGTGGATCTGCGCCCGTTGCATCAATGATAGTCCCACCAACGATTGCCGTCACATTTTCCACAGTGTCACGTCCTCCCTCTGCGCCGCCGGAAATTCGTCACCGGCGAGTCGGGCGATAGTTTGTGCCTCTCCGTCGAGTTGCAGCATTCCGGCTGTGGCACAACATCGCGCGAACACCGGAAGAGAAATTCCGGCCAGGCCCGCAGCGATAGCGAACATCACTATCAAGTCTATCAGCGCAAAGCCCGTTCCTCATACTCTCGCACACAGCGATCTGACCACTTCTGTCTCTTCTACGTTTCGCTATCTAAAAGGCCTGCCCTGCTTTTCCTGAATCATTTTGTCCCATGAGCCCGGCAGCCGCAACAGTCGCACAGTTTGCCTTGCATGGTTAACGCCATCTGCAGGTTAGCCGGCGAAAAGTCACGATACTGACATCATGCCGAATGGATCTCACCCCGGCCCGTAACGCGCCGGGGTGTTCAACACCGAGTCCTCACAGTTCTCCGCCGCCTCACTGTCGCCCCTCCGTATCGTATTTATGGCCCCACTGATTGGGTTCCTATAGCCGTCGGAGGTGAACTGACGCGTGGCATTTGTGCGTTGCGACGAAAGATTTGACAGGCAGAAAGAAGGGAGAGAGCGATAAGGCATCCAATATGATAAGCGTACACTTCATTTTGAATGCTGGAGGGCTTGAGATGCACAGAGACAGGGGTTTTACACTCATTGAGCTGCTGGTGGTGATTGCGATCATCTAACTGCTGAAAAAGGGCAAAACTCTCAATATTACGAGCAATAGTAGTATAACTATAGACACTAATAGTTTAATATAAATAAGACCACCAAAGCCTTTTTCAGCAGTTAGATCATCGCGATCCTGGCCGCCATACTCTTTTCTGTGTTCGCCCGCGCACAGGAAAAAGCGCGGCAGACTGCATGCCTGAACAACGTCAAGCAGATGGGGACCGGGGCACAGATGTATGCGCAGGACTATGATGAGACACTGCCGTTCGGCCGTGTAGATCTGTCTGGCGGATCAGTCACCGGAACGTATGCCGCAAAATACTATTACGAAAATCCAAACCAGTCGCTGGGCTGGCTGCTGTGGGTTGACGAGATCATGCCCTATGTGCAGAACGACCAGCTCTTCGTGTGCCCGAGTTCGAGATCGTGGATCGGCTACGGATGGAATATCCAGTGCGGCTACCGAAACCACTATCTGGGGCGTTCTGGAGCCATGTACGAAGGCGTGAGGCTGGCCGACTTCAACAAGCCCGCGGAATTCGTCATGCTGGCCGACTGCAACACCCGCAGCGGAATCTCGCCGCTGTGGTGGAACGGGCTGTGGACGAATCCGGACCACTCCGTCTATGACGAAGCCTGGCCTGCCACCCACAACGACGGGGTCAATGTGACTTTCGTGGACGGGCACTCCAAGTGGCTCACACGTAACCAGTTCATGGCTGTTGACTATGGCGGCTCGGTCTATTGGTTCCTGGGCTCTGACAATTGACGGGTTACCGCACGACGAACAGGCCCGCGATAATAGCCCGATAACCTGCTCCACCAGGGGGTTGTTCCATGTCTCTTTGTTCGTGCCGGACTCTGCTGACGCTGGCATTCGTGTCTGCCTGCATGCTCCATCTGCTTGCAGCGGCACCTGTGTATTCTCAAACTACAGACCTCGGGGACGGTTTCAAGGACCACGGCCCGTTTTCCACGGCCGCCCAAAGCCGGGGGATGGTCTGCACCGAGGACGGCGACGGCCGCAGCGTCGTGCTGGTGTGGCTGTTTGATCATCGTTACTCCTACGCTCTGGGCGTGATTGACGCGGAAACAGGTGAGATTGAGGAGATCCCCCGTCCTATTGATAGGGATTGTCCCTTCGCATCCCTGCTGGCGGAAAATGGACGGTACTACACCTACTTCGGCGGCCATTTCATGGAATTCGACCCGCAAAAGCGCGAATTCACCGCGGTGAAGAAGGGGCCTGAAAGTGCCAATCGCGCCAGGAGCATGACGGAGGATGACAATGGTGTCATCTGGGCGGGTCTCTCCAACAACGCCGATGTGGTCAGCTACGATCCACGAACGGGAGAGCTCCGTGAGTACGGCCCGGTCTATGAG
>JBKHJK010000321.1:0-4098 GCA_046538215.1 Armatimonadota bacterium | reverse complement strand
ATCTTATTCAGGCCTCCGGGGACGATATTGTTGAAGGCCCATTCTATAACGGCTATTCCGGCGGCTGTACCGATGCCGCGATCCCAGTATTCCCGGCGGCCGATCATGCAGCCATACCGCCCGCGGCTGTGTTTGTAGTCAATCTCACCAAAGCCGACGCTGCCGAGCAGGAGATCATCGCTGTAAACACACCAGAGCATGCTGTGTTCATCACGTGCCTGGTTTTCCAGCCATTCGCGCTCCGTATTCTCGCACATCGGACACGCCCGCCCCATATACAGGCGGGTTCGATTGTTGCAGAACCATTCAGAGAAAAGCGTCACGGTTTTCTGCTCGTCGGCGGGCGGCCCCAGTTCGATCGCCACGGGGCCCTCGCCGCGGTCGCGACGCTCGAAATCAACGGTGATGCGTGGGCCGAACATTGCGTGTTCACCTCCTGTTATGAGCCGTTCAGTCATCCTCAATGTTCCATCAGTGGTTCGCAATCCTCGCCTGGAATTGTCAGCGGAGCGAAACTCCCGTGAGATCGGCCGACCTGTATTCGATCTCTGTGATACCGACGGTGCGAAATATCTCTTCCTGTCTCTGCGTCCACTCAGTCCTGAGCATCTCAACCTGCCGGCTGTCATGCCAGCGGCCCTGAAACCAGCAATGGCTTTGCTCAAGCCCGATTTCCCTGAACCCCATCTTGCGCAGGGCCCGGTTGCTGCGCGCGTTGCCGGCGATGACCGACGCGGTCACCTTGTTGAGACCGCCTGCCGCCATATCGTTGAATGCGTGCTGCAGGACCGCCACACCGGCTGTCGGCCCAATACCCCGGCCCCAGTGCTGCTTTTGTCCGATGATAATGCCGAACTGTGCGCGGCGGTGATTGCCGTCAATATCCGATAAACCGACCATGCCGATGAGCGTCTCTCCAACGTAGATTCCCCAGTGCATGCCGTCTTCTGCACCCGCCTGCTCCTGCAGCCACTGTCGCTGCTGCTTTTGGTTGATGGGATAGAGGCGGCCCATGTACAGCCGCACGCGGTTGTCCGCCCACCACCCGGCCACCTGCTTTGCGGTGTATCCATCTTCAGGCGGAGGGCACAGCGTTATCTCCATCGGCTCCTCACCGCGGTCTTCGCGGGCATAGCGAACGACTATCGGGGGCGCACGCATCAGCTCTCGCCTCCACAGGCCGCGGTGTATTCTACAAAGCGCTTGCGCATCTGCTGCGGCGAGGCCGTGCCGGTGGTGCCGATCTGCTGGACGGTGATGGAGGCTGCGATATTGCCGAATACGGCTGCTTCGGCGGGGGACGCCCCGGAGCAGATCGCCGGGACAATGGCGGCGGTGGCACTGTCGCCCGCCCCCACAATATCAGTGAGGCCGGAGACGGTATATGCCGGCACGCGGGCGAAATCACTGCCGTCGTACACAACCATCCCTTCGTCGCCGAGGGTCAAAAACACGGGCCTGCCTGTTTTTTTGTACAGCGCCGCCGCAATTGCTTCATCACCGGCATCGTCTTCAATACCGACCGCACGGGCGCCCTCCCGCTCGTTGGGCTTGATGAGCATGTGGCGGAAATCTGCGATATGTGCGCGGGAGTCGGCGAAAAAGACACAGCCCGGATGCGCCTGTGCCATTTCGCACAGGGCCGCTCGCACCTGTGGAGTAATGACGCCCAGTGCAGCGTCCTCCACCTGGTCGGCGATAATCACCGCATCAACCCCGGCCAGACACGCTTCGGTTCCCTCGATCACTGCCCGCTGAATTTCCTCCGGCAGGGGGTCGCGGTTGACGATATCAATGCGATTGCCTTCCTCTTCGCCCCCATCGGGCTGCTTGATCATCGGCTTGGTGTAGGTGGGGGTAAAAACATCGGCATGCTCAAGCAGATGCTCCATGTTAACATCCCACGCTGACAGGCCCTGCCGCAGCTCAAAGGCTTCCCCGTCGCGCCCCGTCACACCGACGGCATGGATATCGCTGAGGCCAAGGGCGTGAAGGTTGGAGATCACCGTTCCGGCCGCGCCCGGGCTGATGCGCCTGTCAACCACCTGGAAGGCGTCCAGACCCGTCTCCAGCGACGGCTCGGTCAGGTCCGGGTCAATGATGAGGTATTTGTCCAGAAAGTAGTCCCCAACCACCGCCACCGACACCTGTGAAAAACCCTGCAGAATGGACGCGAACCGTGCCTCTGTCATTTCGACCATCGCTTTATCACCAGCTCGTGCAGGGTGGGGATGGAGGACTTATGATCCGCCTGGAAGTAGTAGCTGGTCCCTCCGTCGGCGACGGTGCGGACGAGGATGGTTTTCCAGGGCCGGTAATAATACTGCGGGTTGTCTTTGGTGGGCTGGTCGTGATAATTCTCCGGGAGCGGAATCAGGTCGAAGTTGGCGGTGGTGAAATGCCGGATCTGTCGCCCTTCCTGCTGTGCGACATTGCGGGCCATCGCCAGTGCCTTCAGATATACCTCCGGCCCCATCACGGCGCTGCCGAAGTTCATGAACACTCCGTTTTCGAGCTCTGAGACGGATTGTGTCATGATCAGGAAATCGCGATAGGAGCATTCGCCGAGGGCCGCCCCGCTGCAGTTGGGGTGTTCGTGAGTAATGTCATAGCCGATGCCGATATGCACGGTCGCCGGGACCCCCGCTTCATACGCGGCGGCAAAAACGCTCTGTTCGGCGTGGGGGAGATCGCCCTCGGAAATCGCCCGTCCCACAGCCTCGCCCATGCCGATGCCGTCAGCCTGCCCCTCGGCCACGATATCGTTGAGATTGCCCGTTTCCTGCCACAGCCCGAACTGCCCTTCCTGGATGTATCGGGCGACGCTCTCGGTGGTCGCGCCGGTCAGAGACAGCTCGTAATCATGAATGGTACAGGCGCCATTGGTCGCCAGGTGGGTGACGAAGCCCCGCCTGGTGAAATCGGCGACATACCGCGACAGCCCCTGCTTGATGACATGTGCGCCCATGGACCAGATGACCTGAGCCCCGTTGTCGCGCGCGGTGACGATCGCATCTGCCAGCGCCCCGATGTTTGGATCCTCCAGCTTTTCGTAGGCGTCGCCGATATGCATAACCTCATCAATATGCATATCGTGTTCGCGCGCATCGAGTGGTTCCAGCTTCAGCCGGCTGCGGTCGAACTCCTGGTGTGGCATGGCCTAATCCTCCATCATCAGATAGCGCATAAGGGCTTCATACTCGCGAAACTCCGGCACGATGATATCTGCGCCCGCCTGGATGAGACGGTTGCGCTTCCAGTCATTGATGCCCTCGCGCTCGTATTCATCGGTCGCGGCGCCCACCGCCACGCCCCCGACCTCTTTGGTATTCAGAATCTCGACATACCCGTCACCAAAGGACAGGAGCTCGGGACCGTGGAGATCGTTGTCCTCAAAAATCTTACTGATAATCATTTTCTTGGAGAAGTTTTCGTATTCGTCCAGCGCACCGTAGATATGGTCACCGAAATATTCGGCGATTTCGATCAGTTCCGCCTCCCGTCGGACGAACTCGATATCTGTCCCGCTGGCCAGGTACAGCTCCATCCCGCGGTTGTAGAGATCCTCCACCAGTTCCTTCGCCCCCGGCACGCGCATCTGCTCGGGATCGTGTTTTCCGGACTGCACGCCCTCCTTGCGGCCCCGGATGCGCTCAGACAGGCGGCGGAGGTATTCGTTCTTATACTCTACAGGGTCATCGGGTTCACCCCCGCGCTTGCGAACCTCCTCGGCCAGTCGCATCATCTGGTAGATGGTCTGCTTGCCGGTGAGCTTGACCACATACTCCTCGACCAGCTCGTAAAGCTCCTGCTCGGTCTCGCCGGTCTTCAGGTCTGCCAGTATCTGCACCATCATCGGTATCATGACGTCCTGCCAGCCCGCCCGGATGAGCGAGATGGTGCCATCAAAATCAAACAGGACAAACCGCGCACGCCCCCGGGGAATATGGTCGTTGCGGATTTCGATGTCATGCCCGCTCAGCTTTGGGCCGACGGGATACTCCTCGAACCTGTCTTCCTGAAAATCAACCTCGCCCAGGGACATCACCTCCATCAGTATGTCGGCATAAGCAATTTCTGCAACGTGTGCAGCTACTC
>JBKHJK010000320.1:0-4104 GCA_046538215.1 Armatimonadota bacterium | reverse complement strand
CCACTGACATGGGCCATCGGCTCGGGAACGGGCCGAAAGCTGCCGGTTGATGATGGAATGCCCTTCTACGACGGGTTCGGCATCGAGGGTGAGCAGGGCGACTGGATCGCTGTCGGCAGTGGTGATAACGTGGCGCAGATCGAACGCGTCGAGCTTCGCTATTATCAGCCCGCCATTCTCCACCTCGACCGCGAGATCACGTGGGACAACAGAGCGCCCGTAAGCCTGCCGTGGGCTGGTGAAGCTCCGGATATCGGCGCGTTCGAACGCGGACTGGAGTATCCCTCACGCGTCATCGCATCGGGCCGTCCGGCCGCACCGGAACCCGGTGAGCCGGTACAGTTCTCCGTGGAGACGCAGGGCGGGGAGGTCGAAAGCATCCTTTGGGACTTTGACGATGGAACCGTTTCACGCGAACCAGAGCCCACGCACACCTTCGAACGGGCAGGGCAGTACGGTGTCACCGTGCGTGCGACCTTCGCCGACGGCAGCCGCAGCGTGGATTGTTTCTTCGTGAAGGTCGAGGAGCCGGTGGAGCCGTACGCACCGTTTGTGGAAGCCGATTTTGAGGACGAAACGCGCCTCACCCGCTGGGGCCATCACTTCAAGTTTTATCGCGGACACCAGACGGGGTTCGCCCGCGTCGAGCGGCCCGATGGTGAGGGCAAGTGTATGCACCTGTTCTATGATGCGAAAAAGCGCAACAGGAGCACCGCAGACATGGCTCCCGGTGCCTGGAACATTGATAAATACCCGATCCTGAGTTTCGACTATCGCATCCCTGAGGGGGTCCCACTCGCGCTGGAGGTGACCACATTCCAGGCTCCAGACCGTCCCGATGGCTTTGTCCTCGGCGGCACCGAGACACGTGCGGCCCGCCACGAGGACCTTAACGAATACCAGCTCATTGATGACGGTGAGTGGCACACGATCGAGATTGATGTCCGAAAGGTGCGCGAGGTCCACCCTGAGCTGAAGCACCTGCGCCAATTCATATTCTATACGAACTGGAACAGTGACGAGGGCCAGGAGTTCTGGTTCGACAACTTCTACATTCTGCCGGAATGACGGGCAGGATCATTCACACGACACTTTCAAGGGTCTCCCGGCGATTACTCTTCGGGTACTTGCAGCGGCCGCAGAACGCCCGTTTCATCGCCGATGATGATGCTGCCGTCGAGTTGCTCAAATCGCCAGCGGTTGCGCTGCGACGGTGGGGCGGGCGACTCCGGCGCGTGTATCCCGTCGAATTCTCCATCCAGTGAGAGCCGGTAGAGGTTGCCGTCGGTGCACTGTACGAAAACGCCGTCCGCGACTGAGGTGACTGCAAGCACTCCGGCGGGAAGGAAGGTCGCCCAGCGAAGCTCGCCGGAGATGTCGAAGACTGTCAGCCAGGCCGACAGCGAGCCGACGAGGACCTCCCGCGTGCCGTCTCCATCCAGGTCTGCGGCGGCGACGCTGGTGGCCTCAGCGGCCAGAGAGTGTTTCCAGTGGCGCTCCCCGGTCTCCGCATCGTGAAGTGCGGCCTCTGCGTGCACACCGCCCCGGCCTACAAGCACCATTTTGCTCCCCTCTTCATCCATCTCCGCGACTTCACAGGCCGTCACGCGCGTTGAATCCCACGAACCCCGGTCGGTCGGAAGGGCGTTTTGCGTAACAATCTTCCCTGACGCATCCAGCCGCCAGGTGTGGCTGCCGCACGCGCTATTATTGGCGTTTACGAGCAGGTGTGTGGCGCCGTCGGGCCCCGGTACGGTGCTAAGATCGTTTGGCAGCCCCCATTTGAACTCGCACTTCCACAACAGCTCTCCAGAATTCGAGACGGCCTCCACGAACCCGCCACCGGTTCCCACGAATATCTCGGTTGGTCCATCGCCGTCGAGGTCTGCAGGGAGGATTTCGAGCACGGGTGCAGCGTAGCCCATCATCCACCACGGCGACCGCTGGTAGCGCTCTTCGGACACAAAGCATTTGTGCTTCCACAGCAGTGCCTGGTCGTCAGCGCTGACTGCATACAGGTTTTCGTCCTTTGAGCCGATAAGCGCCACGGCACGACCGTCAAGCGTCGCATGACTCACCGCCAGCACAGGTCCCCCTGTGGCGTATTCCCACAGCGTTTCTCCGCTGCTGTCCAGACAGACTGCGCGGCCGTCATCCAATCCCACCAGTATCTCGTTTGCCCCGTCGGCATTGACGTCACCAACCTCATAGCACTCCCATGAGCCGCGCCCGCCGACCTCGCTGCTCCATGCCGCCGGTATTTCGGCGAGATCCTCAGGGACCGGCGCGGGCGCTTCGGGACGGTCAGATGCAGCATCCTGTTCGATGGCTGCGGCGAGGTCATCAAGGACTTTATCCGCGTCAAAGGTCACTTCGAAACTGTGCACTCCAGCTTCGAGCTTTCTCTGCGTGTCGCCGACAGTGACGGTCACAGTTTCCGCGGTCTCAACGGTCAGTTGTCCCTTTGCGGGCTGCAGCTGGATGTTGCAGGGCACGGAAGCGCCGATGTCGAGACCCAGGCACTGCATCTCAGTTCCCTCCACGACTGCCACAGAATCCGGCGACAGGCAGAAGGCGTCTCCCTGGAGGGTTATGCCTGCTTTGTCAAAGGTACCTTCCGGGCAGATCCCCAGGTACGCCGACTCCTCACCATCCAGCACCGCCGTGTAGTCATCTACCTTTCTTACGGTGTAGCGGTCCGGCACCGCCTCGCGATCGAAGAAGATGAGGTTCGTGATAATCGTGTTTTCACCGGCGGCCATGTCCCGGCACTGCATCTGGCGGACGGTGCTGCCATTTTTGTCCACGCGCACCGGCTCGGCAGGCATCAGATGCATGACGGAGCGGTTGTCATCACCACCGGTCCACGCAATTCCGGTGCTACCATCAAGCCTCACGGCCCCGCGCATCGGCCAGTTGCCGACGATGCTGTAGCGACCGTCCTCGCGCACTGAAACCTCATCAATGACGGCAAACCACTCTCCTTTGCGCCAGAAGATGTGCCGGTCCCAGTCGGAGAAGGTATGGTTGACGGCACGCGAATAGCTGTAGCCGAATGTGGGCAGGTCTGCGGTTGATTCCAGTGCGGTGATCTTGTGGGCCGCCTCGCTGAGCCCCTCACGTGACACGACCATTGAGTCGGCGCCGCCCCCCAGCAGTGTTTGACCGTATGCGCCCAGTGCGACGATGGCGTTGCGGTTCGGCAGTGGCTTGCTTCCGCCCCGGGAGATGCCGTCCAGCAGCAGATACTGGTCATCTCGCTCGAACCCGGAGCGCATTGTGAGCTTGTCCATGCCCTTTTCAAACCGGAAGCCCTTATCGTAATGCTCCCACTGCCAGCGCGTCAGTGGGCGGTGATAGACGCCGATCATCTTCTCCATTGGCTCGGGTTCCAGCCCGATGTCCCACGCCTGACCGTGGATGAAGCCATACGGCAGAGGGTATTTGCCACTGGCCCGCTCCTGCTCCTCGCGACGGGGGATAGTTGCCAGCAGGCCGGGTTCCTTAAGAACGGCGGCACAGGTCCGGAGCGTGTTGCCGGGGTATCCTCCATAGCTGATCATGTCGCCATCGTTGTCGCAAAACATCAGCAGCAGCTCCGCGACGTGACGCAGGGCTCCGCTTTCGACGATACGCCGGTCACGCATCAACAGCGCCGGTATCAGAGGGCATTCCAGGTAGGTATGCCAGTTGCCCTCATCCCGCCAGCCCTTCGCACTGGTCATGGGACGGTCAAAGTATGCCCGTACTGCCGCCAGGTTCTCTTCCCATTCCTCATCGGGCCAGTATTTGTTGAAGTAGCGGCTGTGAGTGAGGATGCAGTTGGCTTTCATGGCGGAGTGGCGATCCAGGAGCTTCGAGCTGGCCTCGTGACGCTTCGCATCTGCCAGTAGAGTATCCCGCCCCTCGGTGCCGTCAGGACCGCGGGCGAATTCCAGCAGCTTGCCGGTGATGATACGTCGCTCTTCGTCCGAAAACTCCGGGCTTTCCTCGATCAGGTCCCAGAGAATCGCATGCATGTGGGCGTAGTAATGATACTGGTCGGACAGCATATCGCTGTTGAGAACAAGGTCTTTGAACCGCTCCAGTGCCTCTGTGTCACCG
>JBKHJK010000319.1:0-4105 GCA_046538215.1 Armatimonadota bacterium | reverse complement strand
AGATTGAGCAGCGCGCGGTGCAGGCGGCTTTGATCTCCGATCGGATAATAATCCAGCGGCTGCAAATCGGCTTCGACGTGCAGATTCTCCGTTTCGGCCCGTGCCGACATGGCCCTGACGACGTCCTGGCAAATTTCATTCATATCCATCGGTTCTGAAACGGCGTCGGCGGGCTTCGAGAGCATCAAAAGCTGTTCGACGAGCCCGTCAATGCGGCCGATCTCCTGCTGGGCGGTTTCCAGAAAGTTAGTCCTGAACTCCTCGTCCTCCCAGCGGGTGGGCAAAAGCTCCGCAAAGGTCCGTATGGCCACCAGCGGGTTGCGAATTTCGTGCGCCATCCCGGCCGACAAAAGCCGGATGAGACCGAGACGTTCGGCGATCTGCCGCTCGCGTTCGAGCTCTTCGGCGAGTGTCATGTCACTGATGACGGCGATGCGCCCCTGCTCTTTGCCCGATCCTGCGGCCCAGCGGGAGGTGCTGCAGGCGACCGGGACCGCCTCGCCATCGGGCCGCCTGATCTCAAGGCGGAACTCCGAGCGACCGGTGGCCTGCTCCATCGCCATATACAGGCATTTGCGGATATCCTCCGGCAGCACATAGATTTTCCTGTTCTCCACGTCCTCGGTGGAGAGGCCAAGGATCTTCTCGGCGGCCGGGTTGAACAGCACAACATTGTCGTTGGCGTCAACGGCGATAATACCGCTCTTCATCTGCCGCAGGATATTGTCATTATACTCCTTCATCCTGGCCATCTCGGCGTAAAGCTGGGCATTGCGGGTCGCCAGCGAGGCCTGGGGGAGGACGTTGCGCAGCATATCCAGCTCCTCGGGACTGTACATTTCACCCGACAGCTTCGAACCCACACACACCATCCCGATCAGCCTGTCCTCCCACAGCATCGGGCCGACGATGGTCGTGTCGAGCTTCTCCATGATCGCCGCCAGAGGGCTGGCCTCATTAAGCGAGCGAAACCGGAATATCTGCTCTCTGTGCAGAAGCCCTTCGGTCTCCGCCGCTTCACGCACCAGGATGGAGTGCCTCGGCATCTGGCGCGGCAGGTCCTGAAACTCCCCGTTATCCGACAGGCGCTTGTGGCTGCGCATGACGAAATATTCGCCGTCTTCGGATTTGCAATAGACCGTCACCTGTGTCGGGTGGAGCATATCGGAGATCGTCGAGGAGAGAAATTTCGGGATCTCTTCGACATTCAGGGTCCGCAGCACAGCATTTGAGGCGTCGCTGACGGCAGCCTTGCCCTCCTCGGAACCGTCGGGTTCGAGAAGATCAGCGATACCCCGGTAAATCGGCAGCGTCAGCGCCCCCATCAAAACACCGGTGATCAGGTACAGAGACATGTGGGGAAGGCCGGTGGGCACCAGAAAGAATCTGAGAATATTCAAAAATACCAGGCCCAGCCCGGCGGCGACAACCGCCGTCAGCAAAAATGAATTGATCCGCAAAAGAGCCGTCCGCGGGCGGATAAGGTGATATTTCGCCATCGCATACGCGGTGCCAATGATGACGAAGATGTAGCTGGCTGACCCCCATCGGCTCAGCACGGTGTTATCCCACCACAAAGGCAGGATGATCATGGTGAGCAGGGCGATGAACTGGCCGACAACAAGGCCCGTAAGAGTGTACAGTACCTGCACCCGCTGCACGCCGCTGAGAGTGTAGGATTTGCGCAGCATGATGATATCTGCGTACAGCAAAGCGGTGATGGTGAAGACGCCGAAAGCCCAGAACGGCCAGCCATAGACAACCATCCAGGTGCCGCGGGCGTGCTCGATGGAGATGTATAGATTGGGCATGAGTGCAAGAAGACTGAACGCGGCACCCACGCCGTACAGAGCAGCCCGCCGGGGCCACGGGGCGAAGGTGACCCTGTCAGGAAAAACCCACGCAAGATCAATCAGACTGGTCATCACCAGCGCCGCAATCGGATGGGCGAGCCGCAGAATCACATCCGCCTCGGCCACCGTGTTCACCGACTGGAGCATGTAGTTGGAAAAGATCCATGCACCCACGCTGGAGGCGTGAATGGTAAACAGGCGATTCCACACCCGGTCGGGAGCCCGGTGATAAACGACAACCCCCAGGATGATCGAGGCCAGTGAGGTTGTCAGAAGGACAATTTGATCAAGCTGGAGGACCATGGTTCCTCCCACCCGTAGCCAGCAGACAGCGCTGGCATCTGGAGTTTGCAAACGGCGCAAACATCCCCGTAGCCAGCAGACGGCGCCAGCATTTGGAGTTTGATATACGGCAATACAGCAATCAAACTCCCCGTGGCTCGGCCTGAAACCTGTGTTGTTCGCAGGTTTCAGGTGGGAGATCGTAGTTTATCTCCCAGCTTCCAGCCCGAGTCGATCCCCTCCATTGCAGTGACAGCGCTCGGTTTCCTGTTGACTGACTCGGGCGTAGCTGATTGCAGATACAATCAGCATTTGGAGTTTTCGTGAGATCACGAAAGCTCCACCGGAAGCTGGCGACAGACGACGTCGCCACCCTCCGGCTGTAAACATCACAGCCTTCGGGCCGAGCCACGGATTTTTGCGTTTTGATGAGGCGCTATTGCACACACCAGCAAAACATCCCCGTAGCCAGCAGACAGCGCCAGCATCTGGAGTTTGATATACGGCAATACAGCAATCAAACTCCCGGACTTGCAGGCGTCGCGCTTATGACGCCTGTAAGTCACTGATTAGGAGACACGCGTGGGTCCCTCCGAAGCTGTGGGAGTTGAGCATGACGGCATTGACCCGCGCGCTTCTGGGTTCATTGGGAACGTAATCGAGATCGCATTCGGGATCAGGAACGCGATAGTTGATAGTTGGGGGGATGCGGTTTTCCTGCATCGCCATACACGCGGCGACGAGCTGCCAGGCGCCACCTGCGGCGAAAGACTGACCTGTTGATGATTTTATGGAGCTCATCGGCACGTTATAAGCTCGCTCACCGAGCACCTGTTTAACCGCCCTGGTTTCGGCGACGTCGTAATCTTTATTGGCGATACCGTGGGCGCAGATGTAGTCAATATCTTCAGGGGCGATTTTGCCCTGCAGGAGTGCGTTGCGGAAGGCGCGGGCAAGCTCGCGGCCACCGGGATCTGCGGTGATGAGATGGCGCCCTTCGGTGGTCGAGCCGAAGCCCCGCAGCTCCGCGTAAATATGTGCGCCGCGGCTGCGGGCGTGTTCGAGGGTCTCCAGGACAACCGCCCCCGCACCTTCGGACAGCACCAGGCCGTCGCGCGTCTCATCGTACGGCCTGCACGCGTCCTCCGGAGGGTCGTTGTGGTGGGTGAGCACGCGCTGGCGGCAGAGCATACTCATCCCCACGGGGCTCACACACGCCTCGGTGGCGCCGGCGATGATGACATCGGCCTGTCCCGACCGGAGCATCGTGGCGGCGGTGTTGACCGAATCAGGCCCCGCCGCACACCCCACGCCGCTGGTTGTATTCGGCCCCTGCAAGCCGAGGGCGATGAAGACATTGCTCGTTGCGGCGTGTGAGGCCACCTGCGTGGCGGCGATCACATCAATCCCCGCCGGACCGCTTTGTTCGAAGCGGTGGTAGATGTCGTCGGCGATATTCCCGTTACCCGCAAGGCTGGTGCCGAAGACGGCGCCGACGCGGAAGGGATCGAGCTCGCGTATATCGAGTCCTGCATCCTCGACCGCCAGTTTTGCGCAGGCCACCGCGAATTGCGAGAAGCGTCCGGCGCGGCGAATGTGTCGGTGGGAGATGAAGTCACCGGGACGAAAATCTGTCACCTGCCCGGCGATTTTACAGTACAGGTCTGAGGTATCGAACTCCGTAATCTCTTTTATCCCCGATTTTCCCGTGACAACAGCGTCCCAGAACCTGTCCTTACCGATACCGTTTGGCGCGATCACGCCCAGGCCGGTAATGACCACACGCTGCCGCGGATTGGTCATGGAGAGACCCATGTGTTCTCTTCCTCATGCCCCTGTGAAGGTCGGGTCGCAAAGCTCCCCGACCTTTGACGTTCAGGCGTCAGATACAGACGCCTGGAAGCCCTGGAGTTTTGACACACCACAAAACTCCCCGTGGCTCGGCCCGAAGGCTGTGATGTTTACAGCCT
>JBKHJK010000318.1:0-4108 GCA_046538215.1 Armatimonadota bacterium | reverse complement strand
TCGAAGATGCGCTGGATCTGGGGGCCGCTCCCGGGGGATGGACGCGCGTTTTGGCCGAAAAAGGAGCCCGGGTCACTGCAGTGGATCCCGGGGAACTGGATGAGAGAGTGTGGCAATTCGGGTCTGTGTCACATGCGGCTATGAAGGCCGAGCGCTTCCTTGAGGAGCATGAGGGGCCCCAATTCGACATCATCACCAACGACATGAACGTTGATCCTGAGGTCTCGGCGCGAATGATGGTGGATTTCGCTGAACTGCTGCGAAGGCCGGGAGGACTCGGCGTCATGACGGTCAAATTTGTCAGTACGGACCGCGAAGAGCATCTCCATCGCGTGAAGAACATCCTCTCATCCGCCTACGGACAGTTCCGGGTGCAGACAATGCCTCACAATGCCATGGAGACCACGCTGCTGATGAGGGTGCGGGAGGAATCATGACATCACTCGAGCGCACCGCAAATATCATCGCTGGAAAGCCGGTTGACCACCTGCCGAACATGCCGATTTTCATGATCTGGGCAGCTCAGCGCTACGGGTATTCCTACGAGGACTACGTGCGGGATTACCGGGTGCTTGGTGAGTGTCAGCTTCGCCTGGTGGAGGATTTTGCCCTGGATATCCTGCAGCTTATCTCCGATCCGGTACGGGAAACGGCTGACTGTGGAGCAGAGCTGGTGTATTACGACGATGGCCCGCCGCGGACGAAAGAGTACATCCTCGCCGACAAAGGCAAGTTTGTGCAACTGCAGAGACCGAACCCCACCGAGGGCCGGATGGGAGACCGTGTGGCCGGTGCCCGTTTTCTGCGCGAGAGAGCCGGGGACGAGTACCCCATCATGGGCTGGGTGGAAGGCCCCATCGCCGAAGCAGTTGATATGCGAGGGATGACCGATTTCATGATGGACCTGGTGACTGACATCGAGTTTGCCCGCGACCTGATGGACTGGATCGTGCCGATGGAGATTGATTTTGCCCGGGCGCAGGTGGAGGCCGGATGTCACATGATCGGAATGGGCGATGCTGCCGCTTCCCTGATTTCACCGGAGCTGTACTACGAGGAGGTCCTGCCCCGCGAACGGCAGATCATCGAAGCGATACATGAAGCCGGCGCGATCGCCCGCCTGCACATCTGCGGCAACACAAATCACATCCTGCGTGGAATGGAACAAACCGGCTGTGAGATCATTGACCTCGATCATCTCGTGGTGATGGAAAATGCACGGCCGGAGATGGGGGGCAGGCCTGTGTTGCTGGGCAACTTCGATCCAGTGGAGGTACTCAAAGACTCCAGCCCGGAGACGGTTTATGGGGCATGTCGGCGGTGTCACGAGTGGGCGGGTGACCGCTATATCATCGGGCCGGGATGTGAAGTGCCACCCGGAACGCCGGAAGAGAATATTCGCGCCATGATCAACTACGCCCGCGATGCGGAAATTTGATTACGCTTCGTCTCGCAGGCACAGATAGTCCAACGGTGTGACGATATTTAAACAAATGAATGAGGCCAGGGATGTGTGTCACTGGCCCCGAAAGCGTCGAACTTCACGGATTTGTGCGAGTCGCCTGGGTCACCACTCCATCCACTTTTTCTGACACGCCTTCAGACACGGCTCCAGGATGCAGGTGAGGTGCTTCTGGACGGGGTCCTTGTGTTCATACGCTTCGAGAATGTCCTGTGGTGACACATCGCCCTCGGGCGGCATGATATCGGTAATCTGCCCGATCCATTTCGGTCCCTCGTCACCGACCAGAGCGTAGCGCTTCGCCCATTCGCACCGCAGCCGCTCCCATTGGGCGAGCTCCGTACAGAAGCCGTTCATGCCGATGGTGAGTGTATCTTCACCAAGGGCTTTGACGGGACACGCGCTGAGACACGGGCGATCACATCCCTCACATGGGTTCATCTCTTGTTCGAGCGGCTCATCGGCAAACAGCGGCGCATCGGTCACCACGGCAATGAAGCGCTGGGCGAGACCGAATTGTGGGGTAATCGGCGCACCATGGAGGCCAATGTGTGCCAGGCCGGCCGCAGCCGCGGAGAAGCGGTTGCACAGGGCGTCAGGCTGATCACCACGGGGATTTGCCACACGTGATCCGGAATTGGCCACATCGTCGCTGACCACCGCGCGGTAGCCGTGCTGATGAAGCTCACGTGCGAGGGCCGTGCCGATATACCGCAGCCAGCGGTTCGTCTGATAGGTCGCATACGCATAGGGCCCAACGGCATTTGCCGGCGGCTCGGCACCGCGCAGGATATTCAAAAACGGGAAATGATAGCCCACGACGATCACCGACTGTGCACCGAAAAGCACCTCTTCAACCTCGCGGATATGTGCATCATCATCGCGCTGCAGTTCGGCGTCAACGGGTCCGTGTGGCCGCTGTCGGTCGTGGAGCGTCCACTTCATGGGCTCCCCGTCAACCTGTGCGCGATACGATTCAGCCATCTCGTTGATCACCCACGGCTCTGCCACGCCAAACAGATCTGCACCCCAGCTTAGGGCGTTGTATTGCAGCGCCAGACGCAGGTCCAGGGCGTCACCGCACTCCCATTCTGTTCCACTCTGATATTCGTAGGACGTTTCCTGCAGTGGTGCACTCGTCAGGACGGCACGGAGAGACATTCGTGGGCCAAACTCTTCCGTCAGCGGGTGCCCGGCGTCGTTGAACCCCGAAACCAGACCTGAAACGCGCGCAACCGTTTCATCATCAATATGGCGACCTGGCAGCGCGCTATAGCCGAGGCGCTCAAGCTCCTGGCATATTTCGAGCTCTTTGAAACCGATCCAATCTGTAATCGCTCTGGCCGCAGGGGCCACGGGCCGCGGATCATGATCGGAACTGTCCGGATCCTGCAGGGAAGGGTCGTATCCATACCCAAACACGACCATTGATCGTCCATCTGGCAGCTCTTGTGTGATGTCAAATCCACGGTCGCGGCAGGTGTCTGCCGTCAAAACCGAGATGAAGTCCACATTGCGGTCGCGAAGACACTTTACGGTTCGCACTGTAGCGGGACGATCCGGATAGTCGAAGCTGTCGAGAAGTTCCTCATTCGCCTGTGGTGTGCGCTTCCGGCGAACGGTCGAGCTGTAATCGGGATCATCGTATCTCAGATGTGGAGGCAGGCAAACCTTGATGCAGCGTCCCATTGCGCCACCCCTGCGTCCGTGTTTATCGAGGTTTTCCAGAATTGCCTGTTCATCAACGGTGTCCGGAATGTCCAGATCGAGGTCCAGTGCGAAATGTTCCGCCCACGCACAGCGCCACTTGTTCTTGTTGGCGTATCTGAATTCTTTGTCCCCGATACGTATGTGATGCTCTCCAGCCATTTCTTTGGTGAGCGCCTCGGTGGGGCATTCCCTGACACATTCCATACACCTGTCACACAACTCGGGGCCGTCGTACATTGGATCCGGCTGAAGTGGCGCATCGGTCACCAGGCAGCAGAACCGCTGGCGGGGCCCATACTCCGGCGTCATCAGCAGGCCGCTGTAGCCGATTGCTCCCAGCCCGGCGGCCGCGGCTGCGTGAATGTCGGACAGATCCGGTGCAAAGGTCTCCGTAACACTGCCGCGCGGGCGGTAGTGCCATATATTGGTCGCAGGTATGGCGACCACCAGATGCCCGTGATCCTCCAGCCACCGCGCGAGCTGGAAAGAAATACATTCCAGCTTGTAGTTCATACTCATCTGGATGGAATAGGGCCCCATCTCCTGCGGATGAGCTTCGCCGGAAAGCTCGATGGCCGCATCGGGATGGTGAATCGCTACCACGACCACTGACGTCGCCCCCGGCAGGTGACCTTCGGGTGACATCTCAATCGGGGCCTCCGCATAGCGGTCTGCA
Organism: Armatimonadota bacterium; assembly: GCA_046538215.1. Lineage (GTDB taxonomy): Bacteria > Armatimonadota > Zipacnadia > Zipacnadales > UBA11051 > JBKHJK01. The sequence goes on along the minus strand of JBKHJK010000318.1, from coordinate 260 downwards.
TCCGCGATTCCCACGAGGTCGGCGCCAAAATCCAGCGCCAGTGACTTGATTTCGTCCGTCAACCACCGGTCATACATGGAAGACGCTCCTTCGTTTATAAATCATATTCACAACAGGCAATTCGCCGCGCACAGAGTCAAACCTCTGTCCCCGCGGAAAGGTTCTGGTGTTCGCGTGACGAAATGACTCCTGAATGCGCAATCCAGTCAACAGGTGAGATATGTATGCTGCCAAAAGAACGCGTCGCCGCCGCATATAGC
>JBKHJK010000317.1:0-4111 GCA_046538215.1 Armatimonadota bacterium | reverse complement strand
CGCTTCAGGGCGCGGGCAGTATTGTTGGCGGCGTAGAACTTGTCGGCCTGCTCGTTGACGGGACCGCTGATGATCAGTGGTGTGCGGGCCTCGTCAATGAGGATGCTGTCGGCCTCGTCAACAATGCAGTAATGAAGTTCGCGCTGCCGGAGCTGTCGGGGAGAGTTTGCCATATTGTCGCGCAGATAGTCGAAGCCGAGCTCGCTGTTTTCGACGTATGTGATATCTTTTTGATACATGGCGCGTCGCTCGGCCGACCGCATCGTGTGCTGGATGTGACCCACCGTCATATCCAGGGCGCGAAACACCTGCCCCATCCATTCGGCCTGCCAGCGCACGAGATAGTCGTTGGTGGTAACCAGATGAGCGCCCTTGCCCTCCAGCGCATTCAGATACAGGGGCATCGTCGCCGTCAGTGTTTTCCCCTCACCCGTCTTCATCTCCGCAACCATGCCCTCGTGCATGGCGATACCGCCGATGACCTGCACCTTATAAGGCTTCTCTTTGAGCTGCCGCCACGCAACCTCCCGGACCACGGCAAACGCCTCGAACAAAAGATCGTCGAGGGTTTCGCCATCCTCCAGCCGCTGTTTGAACTCCGCGGTCTTGCCGCACAGCTCCTCGTTCGAAAGGTCGCTCATCTCATCTTCGAGCTCCATGACCTGCTCGGCCATGCGCTCCAGACGTGCGACCTCACGTTCGTTGGGATCAACCACTCTTTTAATTGCATTAAGAATACCGGCCATAAATCAACCACCTGGTTTATGTTAAAGTGTCTAAAAACGCGTGTAACAGCACCTCGACTGAGCGACGCCGGAGTAAGCATCTATGAGCAGGAGTGTCTCATAAAACCAATAGGAACCGTGGCTCGGCCTGGGGCATGCAACGTTTTCACGACTCAGGTGGGAGATTGTCATTTAGCTGCCGGCTTCCAGCCCGAGTTAACGCCCTTTGGTGGCGTCTGCGAGTTTTATGAGCCACTCTTACATCTATGAGCAAACCCTGAGCGCTTCATCAGTCTTCCTGCTCGCTGCTTTTGAAACTCTCGGCCTTTTCCTGGTGAACCCATTCGGGCGTGAGTTGGACTTCCTCTTCGGTGACAACCGGCCTGGTATCCGGCGGGTCTGTATTGCCGGTCAGGCCGTTGACGTCGATGCGAAAATTGACGCCCCGGTCGGAAAAGTCGTACCCGATTGAGTATGTCAAATAATCTGTTCTGCGGCTCAGACGAATTTCCCAGTCGCGTAGCGCCTCGCGGGACAGATCGTAGTTGCCGTTGCCGTGCAGCGACCACCGCCGCGACATGCGCCAATCAAAGGTGCCGAACAACTCTTTTTCGATATCAACATCATCAAAATCGAGTGTTGGCACGCCGCTTGTAAAGTGCTTCGTGGCGGTCAGCGACAGATTCAGATCGTCGCCGACAGCGCCTCCTGTCCCGGCGTGGAGGCTGAAATCACGAAAGTGTGTGCCGTTTCCGTAAAAACTCTGTTCGGCCCGGGCGCCCCACCATTGCCCCTCCCGCCATCGTCTGTCCTCAACACCGCGAGCGTACTCCCCAAAGACGTACGCGCGTTCCTGGGTGTGTGACGTGCGATCCGCGTACTCGAACCGCTCATGAAAGCGGCCGAGACTGACGCCCGCATCGAGACTCGTCTGGGGCTCATCCGGGCGCAGATGCCGCGTGTATTTCAGCTCCGGGACACGGCTGATAAACAGGTCATCATCAAGCACCGCCGGCATATACTCGTCGCGGCTGAGGTACACGCCGAGGTCATAGTCCGGTTCTGTATGACTCCACCGCACCACCCCACTTATATAACGCCTGGTGCCGGCTCGAAGTTCATACCTGCCCTTCATCCAGCTATCAGCGGGCGTAAATGTGCGATAAAGGGGCCAGTAAATGCCCTCACGGCTTGAATATCCGGGCCAGCCCAGCCCGGTCTTTTCTTCCTCCTGGCTGTCTGCCCCGGCGGTAAAACTGAACTCGTCAGTAAACGGGATATCGAGCCTGTGTCCTTCGAAATACATCGCACCGTCGTAAATGGTCATGCGGTTAGTGCGGATGTTGTAGAGCAGCCTGTCAACGCTGACGCCCACCTGCACCCGCCCGGGGCTGTCGGCGGGGGTGACGATTCCGTTGACAACGATGTATTTGTCAGCCCCTTCGCGCTCAACCCGGTCGGCGAAAAAGAAGCCCCGCATTGTTTTGCCCCGTGGTCCCGGAGCTTCGAAGCTCACTGCGGCGTCCGTCAGCGACATCTGGTCCTTCTCTACATCAAAGTAGAGATTTTCGCCACGGAATGCTGCTTCATCGGTCCGCATTCTCACCGCACCGTGCGCTTCGAGTATCCCGGTTTCCAGGTCCACCTCAACTTCCCCGGCCTGCACCGCCAGCCGCGGGCTGTCGGGATCATCGGTGTACCCAAGGATTCGCACATTCCCTGTCACATGCAGACGGGAGCGCCCCTCATCCCACTCCACGGTTTCGCCCGCCACGTGGACGGTCAAAACCGGTGGCCCTGCAGGTGGAGCATCCTGTGCGGAGGTGGCAGACAGCGTAAAAAGTGTGAGACAGGCGATGGCGATGTAGCGCATCTGGGCCCCTTCAAATCCTGAAAAGACACGAGTGGCATAACCGACGTACACCCGTCATTATATCACGGCTGCAATAATATCGGCAAAACAGTAGCTGTGATTGGCACTGCGCCCGGAGGCAGGTGAGGTGTGGTCCGGAGGTTGAGCTGTCGGGGGTCAGCCGTCCGGATACAGATCCACCCGCCACAGGTGGGAGCCGCTGCCATAGTACAACACGCCCTCTGGTGTTACGAAAACACCGCGCGCGCCTTCGACGGACGGGTGTTCGGCGATTTTCCGGGCACTGTTGTCGTTCGGGTCTATGGCCCGTATCGCGCCATCGGCGAGAAAGAAGATGAGCCCGTCAGGTCCGGCCGGCCGGTCCACCATCCCGCGGGTGTTGATCCGCTCCACGCCAAGGGCCTGAATATCAACGACCTCCCGGTTGACCGGATCGAAGACCACGAAATCATCGTGGGCCTGGACGTAAATGAGCCCGTTGTTGGCCATAACGGCGTGACCGTAGCTGGGGTCCTCAGGTATCGGGGCACCCTGCCACGCCACCTGCTCCGTCTCAGCATCCCACAGGCCGATGAAACCGCGCTCTTCGACGGGGATGGAGCTGGAACCGCCGTAAATCGAGCTGGTGAAGAAAATCTCGTTTGTCTCAGGTACCGACACCACCGAATGCACGCTGTGGTTTTCGATGATGTTTCGCCAGCAGGTGAAAGAAAGGTCTTCAGGATTGATGCGGGTAAGCGCCCCGCCCAGATGCCCTTTGATGGGGCGGCTGGCCAGGTATATCATGCCATCGGGCCCCAGTGCAAGCTGCAGCCCACGCTCCTGGTCATATTCGTTATAGAGGGTGGCGATATGCTCGTTTTCGCCGGTCTCTGGGTTAAAGAAATCCAGGTGGGCGCCGTAGTAGGTGCTCAGAAAGAGGCCTCGCTCGTGGGGGAGGATGTCATATATCTGAATCCGTCCGCCGGTGACGCGCCCGAGGTCCTCGCTGGCCCCTGTTTCGGGGCCGAATGAAAACAGGTTGGCGGGTTGAAAGCCCCCACCATAGATCTTCCCGTTCCACTCACAGGCCACCTGGTAGATGCGGACTCCGACGCCTTCAAAATCGGTGTCAACCTCAGTTTCGTCACCAGTCTCGACGTCCTTCAACAGAAGCGTGCCGTCTGCGGTCAGCCGAATCGCCTCGGTGCCGTCGAAGGTACGCCTGGCGCTCTCATCGGGCCGGGGAGCTGCCTCGTCCACCGCCACAATCTCTGTGGGTTCGCAGTGGTACGCCTGGTCGCCGAGTTTGAAATAGACCTCGTCATCGGTGCCGGTCCACGGCTTGACGCGAGTCTTCTTCGTCTGAAACTCCTCGGGAAGAATCTGCAGCTTGCTGCCGTCGGAGATGTCGTAGGCCCACAAGTCGCCATGGTGCAGCCCGCCCGGGCAGTAAACGATACCGTCGGCGCTGGCGGCCGGATGGAGAAGGTGCTTCTGGCGTGGATCTTCGGGCATCCGACCATGGTCGGTG